>JAUWHR010000063.1 GCA_030605795.1 Anaerolineae bacterium
TGTGGCGCCGCCTCAAAAAACCCCCCGCGCGGCGGGTCGTGGGTTTTAGGGGGGGGGGCGGCCCCCCCCCGCACCCCCACATATACCGGTCCTCTTCTCGCGGTTGACCTTTTTTCAGTGGAGTCAATTATGTGTTGACAAAATACTATGTTGTGCATATAATATGTACACAATGTACTTAATGTACACATTTTTTTAGTTTGACGGCTAAAGGAGATACCCACTATGCCCACCCTCACCTCAATCAATAGCCGCAGAGCCCGCGAGAAATTTCGCGATCTGCTAGATATGGTCTATGCCGGCGATAGCGATGTGCAAATTGAGCGACATGGAAAACCGGTTGCGGTGATGATTCCTGTTGAGGACTACAGGGCTTTGGAAGATGTACTTGAGGATCTGCGCACTTCCCGCATAGCTGAAGCGATCTATGAGGATTGGCTAGCGAACCGCTCTAGTAGTGTTCCATACAGCGAGGTACGCTCAAGCCTGGTCGAGAAAAGTCTGTTGTCCAAGTAGATGTCCAAGCCTAAACAGTGGGAGATAGAACTAACATCAGTTGCCGAGAGGAGCCTGAGGAAGCTAACAAGAGACCGTCAACTGCTTCGTCGTATCGACGATGCCATAAGGTCACTTGCTGAGGACCCTAAACCTTCTGGATGTAAAAAGCTTATCGGCACAAAATACGACAATCTATATCGCATCCGTGTGGGTGATTGGCGTATCTCTTATGCTATTGAAGAACAGAAAATTTTAATCATAATTCTCGAAATTTCACCTAGAGATTGAGCACATCGAAGAATATAGATAGCGAGACCCAGAAAGTACAATCGAATCACACAACCAGTTAATAATTTCATCCGCAGCGCGGAAAACGATTAGGTAGCTGCTAGCACCTTGCTGCGAATCCTTCTTCTAATCCATGAAACTCCTTGAAGATCTAAACCCCCAGCAGCGTGAAGCAGTCACTTCTCCACCCGGCCCGGTGCTGGTGCTGGCCGGCCCCGGCTCAGGCAAAACGCGTGTGCTCGCCCACCGCATCGCATACCTGGTAGAACACTTTGGCGCCCAGCCGAGAGAAATTATGGCTATGACTTTTACCAATAGGGCCGCACGCGAGATGTCAGGGCGGGTGGAGCAACTTCTGGGTAGTGCGGATGCCTTACAGCCGGTTTCGAAAGGGGGGGTCAGCTTAAGCACCTTCCACTCGCTGTGCGCCCGCTTGCTGCGCCGCGAATCTGACCTACTGCCAGTCAACCGCCAGTTCGTGATCTTCGACGAGAGCGACCAGCATGCCATCATTCGTCAAGCGCTTAAGGAGATCAACCTCGATCCAAAACAAGTGCAGCCCGGTAAGGTGCATGGCCTGATCTCACGCGCCAAGAATGAGTTGATCGAACTTGAAGCCTTTGAAGCCAATACCTACTTCGCCGAGATTACCCGCCGTGTCTACCAACGTTACCAGCAATTGCTGCTTCGCAACAACGCCCTCGACTTCGACGACCTGCTGCTGTGGACGGTGCGTCTCCTACGAGAGCATGACGACCTGCTAGCCAAGTACCGCCGTCGATATCCCCATATCCTGGTCGATGAATTTCAGGACACCAATACTGCCCAGTACATCTTGTTGCGCCTGCTGGCAGGCGAGGAGCCGGATTTATTTGCGGTTGGCGACCCCGACCAATCGATCTATCGCTGGCGTGGCGCCGATTATCGCAATGTCCATCGGTTCAAAGAGGAATACCCTCAGGCTAAGATCATCCTGCTCGAGCAGAATTACCGCTCAACACAGACCATACTTAATGCAGCGACGGCGATCATCGACCGCAACCCCGGACGCCAACCCAAGAGACTATTTACCGATCGGGGTGCAGGCGTCAACATCACCTTTAACGAAGCCTACGATGAGAACGACGAAGCCCGCCTGGTGATCGAGACCATCGCCAGCCTGACCTACAGTGGCCAGGTGGAACCTGGCGGATGCGCGACGATGTATCGCACTAACGCTCAATCGCGCGCTCTGGAGGAAGCCTTTCTCAAGGCCGGCTTGCCCTACCGACTCGTCGGCGCACAACGCTTCTACGGTCGACGCGAGATCAAAGACCTGATCGCCTACTTACGCCTGATCCATAACCCGGCCGACCAAGTGGGCCTTCTTCGGGTACTAAACACCCCCCCGCGCGGCATAGGAGCCAAGACCGTCGAAACGCTGCTACAAGCAGCGTCCCAAGCTGAACTTGACCCGGCCGAGGTGTTGCTCGATCTTGCTGAGGGTGATCGTTCGCAGTTCGCCGGCGTCTTCACCCGCCGGGCCGGGGCAGCCCTGACTGAATTCGGCCGGGCACTGCAAGGTTGGATCAAGATCCATGATGAACTGCCCTTGATCTCATTGATCGACCGCGTGCTGGAGGAAACTGGCTACCGGGAATACATCGATGACGGCACCGAGGAGGGGCAGGACCGCTGGGCAAACATCATGGAATTGCGCGGCGTGGCACAGGAGTACCAGGAGATGGGGCTGACTACCTTCCTCGAGCATGTCGCCCTGGTTTCCGACCAGGATACACTGACCGATTCTCAAAACGCCCCCACGCTGCTCACCCTGCACGCCGCCAAAGGTCTCGAATTTCCGGTTGTTTTTATCATCGGGCTCGACGATGGAGTGCTGCCCCACCAGCGCTCCTTCGATGACCCTGAGGCAATGGCTGAGGAGCGACGCTTGTTCTATGTCGGTATCACCCGAGCCAAAGACCGGTTGATCCTGCTGCGCACCTTCCGCCGCCGACAAGCCGGGGTCTCCAAACTCAGCAAACCATCACGATTCCTGGAAGATCTCCCACCCGACTTGGTGGATGGCAATCTGTCCACCCATCAAACCTACGAGCAGGCCTCTTACCAGCGCCAGACGCGCTGGGATAAGAAATTTACCCAGCCTATCGAGGCCCGCTACCAAGTGGGCATGCAGGTGCACCACCCGACCTTCGGAGAGGGAGTAGTATTAGCAACCGAAATCGACCTCGACGACGAGGTGGTCACCGTCGCATTCGAAGGAGGTAAGACCAAGCACTTGGCCGCCTCACTAGCTGGGTTAACGATCTTAGATGAGTAGAGGGCAGGGACTGGGGTTTAGGGATCGGGGAATAGGCCTTATGACAAGTGATCCTTATCCCTAATACCTGATACCCAATCCCTGCAGACGAGACGTTATAATACAATTCTACGAACATTCGCACCAAAGGCTTGCTAATGAACATCTTCCTCACCGGCGGTGCTGGCTACATCGGATCAGCCGCTGCCGAGATACTTCTTCAGAACGGACACCGGGTAACGGTTTACGATTCACTGGTTACCGGACACCGGGCCGCTGTGCCGAAAGCTGCCCGTTTCATCCACGCTGATTTGGCCGACCATACTGCATTGGAATCAGCTCTGCGGTCAGAACCTTTCGACGCGATGATGCACTTCGCTGCCTTCATCGAGGCTGGCGAAAGCATGCAAAACCCGGGAAAGTACTTCCACAACAACCTGATCCTTTCGCTGGGCCTGATAGAGATCAGTCATCAGGCAGGCGTGCCGCGCTTCGTGTTCTCCTCCAGCGCCGCCGTCTATGCTTCCAGCGACGAACCGCTCACTGAAGAGTCGCCACTCGGCCCGGTTAACGTCTACGGCCAGACCAAACTGATGATCGAACAGGCGCTTGAGTGGTACCGCCATGTGCACGGTCTTCATTATGCTGCCCTGCGCTACTTTAACGCCGCCGGCGCTTTGCCCGAGCGCGGGGAGGCTCATCATCCGGAGAGCCACTTGATCCCACTCGTGCTCCAGGTTGCGCTTGGCCAACGTCCCGAGGTTGAAATTTACGGTATGGACTACCCCACTCCTGACGGTACCTGCATCCGCGATTACATCCATATCGTTGACTTGATCGCCGCTCACCTGCTAGCCCTCGACAACCTCGACCAACATGATCGTTTGATTTACAACCTGGGGAATGGCGCGGGCTACTCGGTTAAGGAAGTGATCGAGACGGCTCGTCAAGTCACTGGTCACCCAGTCCCCACTCATGTGACGCTCCGTCGCCCGGGCGACGCGCCGCGCTTGGTTGCCTGCGCGGAGAGAATTCGCCGTGAACTGGGTTGGGAGCCACAACATCCTGAGTTGCAGCAAATCATCGCCAGCGCGTGGGAGTGGCATCGGACACACCCCCATGGTTTCGCTGATGTCTAGCCGATATCCGGCGGCACGAACAGTGAAACACTCCTACAAGATCCCGCTATACTTAGCGGCAAATCCAACAATGCTGTAAGATTTCACACCGCACCAAGAAGGGGGATGAAGCTGAGACTGTCTCACGACCGCCGCTCACTACGGCTCCATAGCTACGATTATTCACAGCCTGGCGCTTACTTCATAACCATTTGCACGTACGAGAACAAAAACCTCCCTGGCAACATCTTTGACGGCGAAATAAAATTATGGAATTGTATACTTCGCAAACCCCAGGGTGGAGACTACTTCCAACTGTCGGGCATGTTGTATAGCGTGCCCGTTTTTAGGTTTTTAACTGGATCGGGAAGTAGAGATCCCAATAAAGCATCTTTTGGAATATCAAAATGATCTTCACAATGATTAAATAATCTGGGATTTCTGCGCTTTGGCGGAAACGCAATTACACGCTTGATCTTTGGAAAGATTCTGTGCAGTTCTACCAAGGCGGTTTCGTAATCGCTATCTCCAGATACTAATATGATACAGTTTGTGTGTTTTTCAAAAAAATCCATTAACATCATCGTAGTAATGTTTACATCTGTCTTTTTCTCATTCGGTTTTGAATACTCCTTTCCACATGACGAACAATAAACGGGCTTGCTTCCACAATGCTTACAATGAGAGGGGAATAGTTGAAAACGACCAAATTGAATATCTATTCTCTTTCCCAAATAAGCATTCAATGCGTCAATATACTTTGCCTGTCTATCGTGCTTTTCGGGGTCGCCTTTTATGCGGGATGTAAAATATCTCACCAATTTTATTTCATATTTTGGTGGTATCAGTTTTTGAGATAAAGAGAAGAGGTCTAGTCACCTGCAATGACTTAATCCTTTGTTCATAATCCCGCTATAGAGATTGAATCCGTCAATATAAACCGTTGCCCATATTTTTTTCCTCATGATAGTTCGCCCATTGCATAGCCTTCTTTTTTATGATATTATGCCCTTACAGCCCCATTGGAATTCTCCTATGGGAGACGGTCGCTGAAGAGCGGCCGTCTATAGTTAAAGACACTTTTACCCATCCGACCTTTCTTCTTTCTCGGTATCTTCGTCCTCTTTCTCATTCTTGGGCTTTGGCCTTACTGCAAGCAAATTCGCTAGAGCTTCTTTGAAATTCAAGGGCCGAAGAGAGATTGATTTCTCACTCGTTGTTCTAGTTTCAGATTTCTTCGGTCTCTTTCCCATTGCTCTTTCCCTGTTGTTCGTTTTCTTCCGAGTAAGTTAGAGCCTCTTTATTATCCTCAAACCATTTCATAATTAGCAGGCGATTTTTCTCATTTAAGGGGATTGGAATTCATCGGTGACAACCTGAGCCCCTTGGCTCACATTCTTGCGGATGAAGCCCTTCAGGTTTTTGGAAGAAAGGCGGTTCATCTTCTGTGCGCATAATTCACCGCACCGCTCAACTATAGCAACAACGGGAGTCTTGTTCTCAGAACCGCGTCCGCGCTTCCCGCCGCGTTTCTTACCTCAGATGTAGGTTTCATCTACCTCTACAATACCAGCTAATTTATCAACTAATGGGGGCTGGGTCATAGCATACCGAATTCGATGGCACATGAACCATGCACTTTTATATGTGATTCCAAGTTGGCGGTGAAGCTGATGGGCCGAGATTCCTTTCTTGCTGGCGCACATGAGATAGATCGCCATTATCCATTTATTCAGGGGAATTCGGCTGCCTTCAAAGATCGTTCCGATAGTTACGGTGAATTGCTTGCGGCATTCTTTGCACTTGTAAACTCCAGGGCGAACGGGGCGCTTGCTGCCTTCTTTAGGTTTCAAGGTATACGCGCCATTCTCCCCGCAGTGGGGGCAAATGGGGCCATCGGGCCAGCGGATCGCCTCGATAAATTCGCGGGCCTCTTCCTTGTTCATTTGTGCGATTGTCATCCAATTTGGTTTGCCCATCGGATTCACCTATGCTAAACTTAGCTATAGTATAGCACACTTGTTCGGGTTTGATAAGTATATAATTCCCTAAAATTAACTGAAGATTGACCATTAAACACGTGTTGTATCCAGTAGAGGCAATTCACGTGGTTCCCACCCCGCATCCTTGCTATAATCTCCATGTGAAAACACCCGAAGCGTTCGCCCTGGAAGTGCACCGTAGGTTGCTGGAAATCTACGGTCAACCCGAAATGCGGGGACAGCCTCCACCGCAGGACCAACTGATATCAACCATCCTTTCACAGAACACCAACGACACCAACCGCGATCGGGCTTATACGGCGCTGCGGGTGATGTTCCCCACCTGGGAGGCAGTTCGCGATGGCGACCCCCAGGCAGTGATCGA
>JAUWHR010000025.1 GCA_030605795.1 Anaerolineae bacterium
CTGTGACCCTGCTGATGTTCGTGCTCATCGATAAGTATATTGGCCTATGACGGGGGTCGCAGACCCCCTTCGAGCATTTGAGATCTAGCTCCTCGTTCGAGGCTGCCCTTTTGGGACAGCTCCTTTCAGCTACCGATCCGATCGTCGTACATTCCACACCACCACCGCATAGAGCAGGGTGGAGATCGCTAGCACACTACCCAGATTCGCCAGGACCTCCTCCCACGGTACGGTTTCGAGGAAAATGAAGCGGATGATCTCCGCCAGCGCCACGGAGGGTACCCAGGGCAGCATGGCCTGAACGACCGCGGGAATGTCCAGACCCAACATGTTGACAAATAACGTGCCGATGAAAACCACTAAAAGCAACATCGTCAAACCGGCCACGTCTTGCTGGCGCTCGAAGAAGCTGCCCAGCACCAGACCCACCCCCACGCTAAACACACCAATGCCAAGCACGAACAGCAGCACCATCTCCCAGTGGACCACCCCGGCCCAATTGATAGTGAACACTACGCTGGCTGCTACCATGACATAGAATAACCCCGCCAAAGCCTTCCCCACCACCACCTGGCTGATGCTGGCCGGAGAGACCAGCAATGCTTCCATGGTCTTGGTCTGTTTTTCCTCGAATAGCAGCGCCGGTACCAGTTGAATACCCATCATGAGGATGACGATCACCGGTGTTATTGTGACCATGAGCAGCCACAGCCCTGCATCAGAGGAGGGATACACAATGTTCCCCTCAACGTTGATACGCACCGGCTGACCCACCATCTCCTCGAACTGCTCTTCGAAACCGGTTTTCAATTGGGAGGCCTTCATGCGATTAGCCCAAGCCACGTAACCGTCAAGTTCGGGCTGTCCGCCAGCTTCCAGGACCTGGTCGAAATCATCTGGCACCGCCAGACCAAACTCCACGCCCAAGCCAAACCCCATACTCCCGATAACCTGTTCCACTTCGACAAGTGATCTCGCTCGCTGAACCTGGTACTGATCGCTATTTTCCAGTTCGGCGGTCAGCCGCGACTCACCATGGTCGTACACCAGCACCGGGATTTCCGGCGGGACCAGCATCAACCCCATCAACTTGGGCATCAACAACATGAAGCCCATGCCCAAGATCAGGGATATTACGAGTTTGTTCCTGAGTGAATCAACGATGTCTTTAGATGCTATAGTCCAAATGAGATGCAGACCATCGTTCCATCTTTCTTTTGTTATGTTCATTTGTGTATTTCCCTTTTCGTTGAAGCGATTTGACTAAACCCTAAGGATCTCTAAGACCCTTTGGGTTTACAACTACCGATCCGCCCGTCTCACTTTCCAAACCACCACCGTGAAGACTAAGGCGATGCTCACCAGGATGATAGCCAGATCGAACACGAGCCGATCTGCCGGTGCGTGGCTGGACATTGCAAACTGGAAGACTTCCACCAGAGCCGTGGTCGGTATCCAGGCGAATATCGCCTTCAGGCTCGGAGCGAGATGGGGCATTCCTGCAAAAACTGTAGGAACGATCAAAAGGATCATGAGCGGAGCCAACAAAAGGGCCATCTGCTGCTGGGTTTGGACCAGACTACTCACCGCTAACGCCAATCCGATGCTGAACGTCGCACACAACAGGAACGCCAGGAGCGCAAGCCCCCAGTTGGTGATGTAAATCCAGTTGAGGGCAAAGAACAACCCGCCAGTCAGCACTACGTAAAACAACCCGGCCAGGGCTTTCCCCATCACCACCTGCCCGGTGGAAGCCGGGGAGACCAGCAGCGCGTCCATGGTCTTGGTCAGTTTTTCCTCCAGCATCAGGGCGGGTATCAAGGTAATGGCCACAAATAAGGTTACCAAGAGAATGTGCTGGTTCACCATGGTCGTTTCAATGTCGGGCGATGGGACGACGATGTTCTCCCCGATCTCGACCCGCACTGGCTGGCCGAGCAGTTCGCTGAACTTTGCGCTGTATAACGTTTCCAGTTCAGCCACCTTTCCGCGCCATGCCCACAAGATGTGGCCGGTGAGGGTGGTTTCATCGCCCGAGGCCAGGGTCTGCTCGAAATCGGCTGGCACGACGAGGCCACAATGTTCATGGCGCATATTTCTTTGCATTTGTCCTAGTGATGATACTTCGATATGGCGGATTTCGTAGCCATCCGATAACTCGATTGTTCCCTCAAACAGGCCAGAATCACCCTGGTCATAGACGACCACTTCTATACACTTATCCCAGGGCCGGACTGTAGAAATCCAATAAAAGAACACCACCATGGCCATCATCAGGATGATATTGGTGCGGGTCGCCTTGTTCTTCAGGGCGTCCACGATGTCCTTCGAGGCGATCGCCCAGGTTATGTATAGGTTATCCAATAAGGTTTTCATGATTATTCACTCCCTCGCCCCAGATACCTTCCGGTAAGCTGGACGAACACATCTTCTAATGTTGTTTTTTCGTCTTCACCGTATTCTGCCTTCAGGCGTTCGGGCGTGTCCAGGGCGACGATGCGGCCCTGGTCGATGATCGCCACCCGGTCGCTGAGCTGGTCGGCCTCTTCCATGTAGTGGGTGGTGAGGAAGACGGTCATGCCCTGCTGAGTGAGCTCGGTGACGATGGCCCGGATGGCGCGAGCCACATTGGGATCCAGGCCGCGGGTGGGTTCATCCAGGAAGAGTACCTTCGGTTTGTGGAGCAAGGCCCGGGCGATGAGGATCCGCTGCTTCATGCCGTTGGAGTAGGTTTTCATTTTGTCGCGTGCCCGATCGGTCATACCAACCTGGGCTATCACTTCCTCCACGCGGGGTTTCCCCACCCGGTATAACCGGGCGTAGAAGCGTAGATTATCGCGAGCTGACATACGTTCGTAGAGATTTTGACTGTCAAATACCACGCCGATCTGCGGCTTAAGGTGCTGGCGATCCTCGACAACGTCGCAACCCATTACCTGTGCCTTCCCAGATGTGGGACGTAGCTGACCGGTGAGCATTTTGATGGTTGTTGTTTTGCCGGCCCCATTCGGACCTAAGAAACCGAAGATCTCTCCGGGTTCTATGGCAAAGTTGATGCCATCTACGGCGCGCAGACCATTGTAATCTCGAGTCAGATTCTGAACTTCTATCGCTTTCATTGTGGTACTCCCATTTCCTAGGTGTGCCATTTGGCGAGCAAGTGAGCTTGGGCTTCTATCTGCCAAAACTTGCTATCTATACACGCTTTTCTTTCTTGCGTTTGTCGATGCCCGCGCCGATGGATAAGCCAATGATGAAGCCCACGCTCATTTCAACGTCGAAGCCGAGTTCGGCGAGGAACAATGCGATGCCAGCGCCGACAATCATGCCGAGGGCAGCCTTTCGGTTGATTTTCTTGGGCCTATGTGAATTTGACGCTATTGTCAGGATAATTCTCCCTTTCATGTTGCAGGGACTTGCGCCCTGTTTTGCTTAAACCGTCCGAATTCCTGGTTGCAGCATACAAAAAATGAAATCGTCTTGCAATAAAATTCCGGCGGACAGCGTGTAGGGGAGGCGAATGGCCTAAGAACGAGGGTGAACTACCCGTTATTTTGGTCGCTTATCAAGTGAAAAATGGGCTTAAATGACAATCGCAAGGGGTTATGACCAATACATTGATTATTAGTTGACGATAAAAACTCAGGAAATCAGGGTGTTATTGCGAGGCGTCCTTCGACTTCATTCAGGTTGATACGACGAAGGACTTTTTCTCCCTTAATATCATTCTGAGGAGCGAAGCGACGAAGAATCTCGTTGTTAGGAGAAATTGATATTTCATTAGGTGAAACGAGATCCTTCGCTTCGCTCAGGATGACATTAAGAGGGACGTCATCTCAAACAGTGTCATTCCTGTTGTTTATGTTGTCTTTAAGCGGGGAAATGCGTCAGTAGCCCAATAGCTCCCGTAGCTCACGAGCAGCCGACTTGCTCAGGGGGATTTGGGTGCCGGCTTCATCCTTCAATCTCAAGGTGAAGCTATCTCGGGTGAATGGGATTACTTCTTTGACATGCTGTAAATTCACTAAATAGCTACGATGGGCGCGAAAAAAACCGCTACGGGACAAGCGCTCCTCAAGCTCGGCTAAGGTGAACTGCGTGGGTAGAAGGTCCTCAGCCGTCTGTAGAAACGCCCGGTCATCCTGAGCCATGACGTACAGGATATCCGCCGGATCTACCAGGTCCACCTTGCCTTCCTGCTTGGCCGGAATCATGAAGGGAAGACCGGCACGGGGTTCTTCTCCCGGGCGGTAGGAGTCGATGACTCGACCTTTTTCGAGGCGATAGATCGTATCGCAGAGCGGATCAAGTTTTGCGGTGTCTTCGGCCAAGATGAGTGTTGCCGCTCCATCCGCAGCCAACTGGCGTATTAGATCGCTCAATAAAACAACGCTTGTGTCGTCACACTTTGCAAATGGCTCAACAAGGAGGAGCACTTTAGGATCATGTAGAATCGCTCGCCCAAAAGCCAAACGCCTCTTCAGGTTGGAAGGCAGTTTCTCCACTTTGACATCGGCGTGGTCGGCCAGACCGACCTTCCTCAATACTTCTGCAACATGCGCTTTGGGGAGACGGTGTAGCCGGCAGTAGAATTTGAGATTTCCTTCCGGCGACATACGGTTGTAGAGATTGTCCTCCGAAAACAAGACACCAACCTTGCGGCTGAAGTGATTCCTTTCTGCGTGCGGGTCAATCCCAGCTAGATGAACCTCACCCGCCGTAGGACGGGATTGGCCGGTAAGGAGTTCCAGCAATGTGTCTTTCCCGCTATCAACCGGTCCAACCAGGGCGGCGATCTCGCCAGCCTCTATTTTCAGGGCCTCAACATCGAGCACTGTTATTTGGTCGATGACCTTTTGTAAACCTTTGAGGTCAATCATTTTGGCTTTCTACTTTTACGAGTGCGATTGTTATATGGAGTTCTTGGCTTAAACAATCTTAGCATATCCAAGCTAAGTCTCAATAGACAGAGAACGAGGAAGTTCACATTGATGCGAATTACATGTCTTATAGTGTTTAGGGTGCGGGTTCAAGGCAGTAAATGGCACCTCCGTGGTCGATCAGGCAGACCCGCCCGCCTATATCCTGGCCAAAGGAGCTGATATTGAAGTCGGTTTCAAACAATATGGCGCTCTCCCAGTTCCCTCCCGTGTCACGCACCAATCCCCAAATGCGCCCACTGCCGTAATCGCCGTACAGGTAAACCCCCTGCCAGTCAGGGAGTGAGGGGTCGCGCACCACCACTCCCCCTATCACCGAGTAGCCCAGGTCGTGACCGTACTCGGCCACCGGGTCGGTCAGGCCTTCGGTGGTGTCGCCGGCAAAGGAGTGTGATCCTTCACGGATATTCCAGCCGTAGTTGACGCCTCCTAGTGCACCGGAGGGCTGAAAGTTAATCTCCTCCCAATCGTCTTGACCCACGTCACTGATGTACAGGTCTCCGGTCAACTGGTCAAATGCAAACCGCCACGGGTTCCGTAGTCCATAAGCCCAGATCTCGGGCAGGCCGCCGCCGGCAGCGAAGGGGTTGTCAGGAGGGATAGCGTATGGGTCAGCCGAGTCGACATCGAGGCGTAATAGTTTGCCCAGATATGTATCTAGGTTTTGGCTGTTGCCCTCTGGATCGTTGGCCGAACCACCGTCACCGGTGGCGATGTAGAGATAGCCGTCGGGGCCGAAAGCCATCCCCCCGCCATTGTGGTTGGCATAGGGCTGGTCAAAGCGCAGGATCACCCTCAGGCTGTTTCGGTCGGTAAAATTTCGCTCGGATGAGATCTCGAAGCGGGCTATCACAGTGTTGCCGAAGGCGTCGGTGTAATTGACGAACAGGCGGCCGTTCTCGGCATAGTTGGGGTGGAAGGCCAATCCGAGTAATCCCTGCTCATCGCCACTGTCGCTCACCCACTCCCGAATGTCGAGGAACGGCTCTGGCAGCGTCTCCCCACCCTCGACGATCCAGGTCAGACCGCGTTGGTCCACCACGAAAAGCCGCTCGTCCCCGGCATGCTGCAGGTCAACGGGTTTCTCCAGCTCACCCACTACGAAGGACCAGTGGGTTGTGCTTGAGTCCGGCAGCTCATCGACGAAATCAGATTTGGTGGGCGTAGGGGGTGGAAGCGTAGGTTCGATCTGGGTTGGAGTGACAGGGGCGGCCTCCGGGATCGTCGGTATTGGAGTTGAGGTCGGTTGTGAACAGCTCACCAGGGCTAATAAAAACGCGAGAGGAATCAATCGGCGCATGGCGAAACTCCTTGGTAAAGTATGTACAATTGTACTGTTCTGAGTAGTTTGAGCCACTAGTCAGGTATCATAGTGGGGATCGGGGAGCAGGGATTAGGGATCAGGAAAAACAAGTTGCTCTTCACTGATACCTGATCTCCAATCCCATATCCCTTTGTCCTAGGAGTTGTATGTGTTTGACCATTATCGTAGCGAAGCCGGGTTTGCTCTCCTGGCGGTGCGGGCTGCGGCTCGTTTATGTCGACGGATTCAGGATGAGATGGTTTCACCCGCCATGGAGAAGTCCGATCGCTCACCGGTGACAGTGGCCGATTTCGCCTCTCAGGCCGTCATAGCACGGATGCTGCAGGGGGCGTTTCCTGATGATCCTCTCGTGGCTGAGGAGGACAGTACAGCGCTACAGGCGACCGACCGGGCTCAGACGTTGTCGGCAGTGACATTCTATGTCTCCAGCCTGCAACCGGAGGCGAATCAGGAGTCAGTATACGACTGGATCGACCTCGGCTCAGGAGAGCCGGAGGCCCGTTTTTGGGTACTGGATCCAATCGATGGAACGAAGGGTTTCCTGCGCGGCGACCAGTACGTCGTGGCGCTGGCATTGGTTGAAGAAGGCCAGGTCGTGCTTGGCGCGATGGGATGCCCCAACCTGAATAAGAACCTACGACCTGAGGTTGGTGGGACCGGAAGCACGGTGATTGCGGTGCGCGGCCAGGGTGCCTGGGTGGCCGGCATGGATGGCGGCAAGCCAACTAAATTACAGGTTTCTGGGCAGCGGGACCCGAAGCAGGCGCGCTTGCTCCGCTCGTTTGCGGCTGAGCACACGAACGTAGCCAAGATCGACCAGTTGATTGCCGCGCTTGGTAGCCGTCACCCCCCTGTCCTGATGGATAGCGCAGCCAAGTATGCCGTCTTGGCTGTTGGTGATGGCGACTTGCTTTTCCGCTTACTTTCCCTGAAGAGACCGGATTACGTTGAGAAAATCTGGGATCAGGCAGCCGGCTCCATAATCGTCGAAGAAGCCGGTGGGAAGGTGAGCGATCTGGCTGGGCGTAATTTAGATTTCAGTCGTGGGCGGCAGCTAACTGACAACCTCGGTGTCCTGGCTTCTAATGGCTGGTTGCACGAGCCGGCGTTGGAGGCTTTACGGGTTGTCGGGGCTGACCGGCGACCGGAGGGGTCGTGAAACCGCGCTACGCTGATAGCTTGGCCCTGGCGTTGGCCATCCTGGCCGCTCTGGTTTCTGCCGGGGTGGCGGATCGGGTCTTTGAGCGGATCCCGCATATAGAGGATGAGTTCGCGTACCTGTGGCAGGCTGAGGTGATGGCCGAGGGGCAGATCTACCTTCCCTCTCCGGCTCACCCCCGCTCATTCCTGGTGCCTTTCGTGGTCGACTATGAGGGTCGGAGGTTCGGCAAGTACACACCGGGATGGCCGGCAGCGCTTTCGCTCGGGGCACGTGCAGGCGTTCCCTGGCTTGTGAACCCGTTGCTGGGAGGGTTGGCGGTCTGGCTGATCTATCGCCTGGGAGTCAAGATCGCCGGGCGCGGAGTTGGATTTCTGGCGGGGTTGCTAACTGCAACCTCGCCCATGTTCCTCATGCTTTCCGGGACATTGTTATCCCATAACCTGAGCCTAACCCTGGCAACAGCTTTTTCACTGGCCTGGCTCGATCTTTTCCCTGATAAGGGTCATGCTTCCGATGCTCCTCCAGTGCCTGCTTGGATGCTTGTGGTCATCGTCGGGCTAACGATCGGCTTGCTAGCCCTCACCCGACCGTTGACAGCTCTTGGCCTGGTTATTCCCTTCGGCATTCACGGCATGATCCTGCTTGTGCGTGGGGAGGTCGTCGTCCGCCGGCGCTTGTTGGCGTTGGGTGGATTGGCGTTAGCTGTGATTGCGCTCTTACCATTATGGCAGGCGGCGTTAACCGGCGACCCTTTCTTAAATCCCTACACCCTCTGGTGGGAATACGATCGGGTGGGCTTCGGACCGGGGGTGGGAGTGACCGAGTCTGGGCATAACCTGCATTGGGCCTACGTTAACACTTGGTTCAGCCTGCGTGCAGGGATGTATGACCTTTTTGGCTGGCCCTTCCTCTCGTGGTTGTTTCTGCCCTTCGGCCTCTTTGCGCTTCGGCGTCGAAGAGATGGTTGGCTGATGGTCTCAACCTTTCCATGTATGGTAATCGTTTACGCGGCCTATTGGATCGGCTCCTGGCTCTTTGGACCTCGTTACTATTATGAGGCTCTCCCTGCCTTGGCGGTCGTAAGCGCGGTTGGTGTTGCATGGCTGGCTGGTTGGTTGGGGGAGACACTGCGTATGATGAGACCCCGTCGGCTGGCCATGACTGCGCTCATCATGTTCCTAATCAGCCTCAACTGTATCTTCTACCTCCCAGCACGCGTCGGGGGAATGCAGGGGCTGTACGGGATTTCGCGGTCGTATTTGTTACCGCACCAGCAGGCAGATCTCAAGAATGCGCTGGTACTGGTTCACTCTGAAACCTGGCATAGGTACGGTACGTTGCTCATGCTTACCTCACCTTTTACGTCGAGCGACGTGTTGGTCGCTTGGGGGATCGACCCTGAGCTAGACGCACAGGTTATCGGGGATTTCTCCGATCGGCTGATCTATCATTACTACCCCGATGATCCCCACACCCTGTACTTGGAACCACGCCAAGGGATAGAGAATGGAGATATTTGATGTCTCCAATGCGTGTAAATTGGGTGCTTCAACCGATTGACCCTAGTGAGGATTAGTTAAAAGAGGACTATTTATGTCAAAAGCCAACTTTGATGCTGTTATCTTCGATCTGGATGGGGTGATAACTCAAACAGCGTCGGTGCATAGTACCGCATGGAAGCAGATGTTTGACGAATTTCTCCAGGCACATGCACAGACGACCGGCGAAACTTTCCGTGAATTCACGCACACCGAAGACTATTTACCCTATGTGGATGGAAAACCGCGATATAAGGGGGTAGCTTCCTTTTTGGAGTCGCGGGGTATTGACATTCCCTATGGTGACCCGACTGATGCGCCGGAACAGGGGACGATCTGTGGATTAGGCAACCGTAAGAATAAGCTATTCAACGAAATACTCGTCCGTGGAGACGTGGAAGTATTTACGACTACCGTGGATTTCATCCGGGATCTGCGGGAAAGAAACATTAAAGTTGGAGTGGCCTCATCCAGCAAGAATGCCAAAGCAATCCTGGAAGCTGTCGGATTAATGGATCTTTTTGATACACGAGTAGATGGCATTGTTTCTGTTGAATTAAATTTAAAGGGAAAGCCTGAACCTGATATCTTCACTACCGCCTGTGATCATCTTGGCGCGCATTATGACCTGACCGTCATCGTGGAGGATGCCGTCTCTGGGGTACAAGCTGGATTGAACGGAAACTTCGGTTTGGTTCTGGGTGTTGCCCGGGAAAATAACGAGCTTGAATTGAAGCTTAATGGTGCCGATATTGTTGTTAGGGATCTGGGTGAAATTAGTTTTGGGGATGTAGAAGAGTGGTTCTCGAAAGGACTGGACGAAGACAAGTGGACACTCAGTTATTATGATTACGCAAAAGAAAAAGAAGGCACCCGAGAATCTCTTTGCACTGTGGGGAATGGATATTTAGGAACCCGGGGAGCCCTGGAGGAATCCGACGCGAGTAATACGAACTATCCGGGGACCTACATCGCCGGGGTCTACAATCGCCTGGAATCGGAGGTAGCCGAACGAAACATTATCAATGAAGATATTGTGAATTGTCCCAACTGGCTGCCAATAACATTTAAGCTGAGCGATGGTGAGTGGTTTGATATGAACGAAACGGAGGTTATTAACTTTATCAGACGGCTGGATTTTCGTGGTGGTGTCCTTTACAAGAAAGCGATAGTCAGAGATCAGGCTGGGAGGGAAACGCTCATCGAATCCAGCCGATTGGCCAGCATGGCACAATCCCATCTTGTCGCGCTGAAATACAGCATCACCCCGTTGAACTACTCGGAGTGTATTTCTATTCGATCAGGCTTAAACGGAGCAATCACTAATGCCGGCGTTGAACGGTATCAACAACTAAATTCAAAACATCTTGAACCGATTCTTGAAGGTGGGCAGGATGATATCAGTTACCTCATGCTGCAAACCAATCAATCCGGGATTCGGATTGCGGAGGCCGCCAAAGTTCTCATTTTCATGGATGGTCAGCGTATCAATCCAAGGATTAGCATCAGAAAGCTGGATGGGGCGGTCTATTCAACCTTTATAGTGGAAGCCCAGAGAGGATGTACCATCTGTGTCGATAAACTCGTGGCAGTCTACACTTCCAAGGATAGGGATGTTGAACAACCACTGGAAGCAGCCAAAGATGCGCTGCAAAACATCGATGGTTTTAATCAGGTACGACAGGCCAGTGCCGCCGCCTGGGTAGATATCTGGAAGGAAATTGATATACAAATCGAGGGAGACCGGTTAGCGCAGAAACTGCTCAGATTGAATCAATACCACTCAATGATTTCGGCTTCTCCACACAACGTTGGTATAGATGCCGGAATTCCCGCCCGAGGGCTACATGGAGAAGCTTATCGTGGGCATATTTTCTGGGATGAACTGTATATCTTGCCGCTCTATGATATGCATTTCCCGGATGTTGCCAAATCAGTTCTGCTTTACCGATATCGGAGATTAGACCAGGCCAGAGCATACGCAAAAGAACATGGCTACCAGGGAGCGATGTACCCCTGGCAGAGTAGTAGCGATGGCAGGGAAGAAACTCAGGTGGTCCACTTAAATCCGATATCAGGAGAATGGGAACCTGATCATAGTTCGCTTCAGAGACACGTGTCTCTGGCTATTGCACTCAACATCTGGCAGTATTGCTGGATTTCTGGTGACATTGACTTTATGGAGAAGTATGGTGCAGAGATGTTTCTGGAAATTTGTCGCTTCTGGGCCAGTAAGGCGAGATACAATGAGAAGACGAGCCGGTACGAAATTGGTAAGGTCATGGGACCGGATGAATATCATGAGAAGTACCCCGGTTCAGATAATGGCGGGTTGAAAGACAACAGCTACACGAATATTTTGGTCGTGTGGGTGCTTAAAAAGGCGTTTGAGATCTTTGATTCGTTGAAAGAGAAGGTCAGAGAAGAACTATTGGAAAAAATCAATCTTACCGAAGAAGAGCTTGAGCGATGGAGGAACATCAGCGATAGAATACACATTCTAATTTCCGATGAAGGTATCCTGGAGCAATATGAAGGCTATTTTGAATTAGAGGAACTGAACTGGGAGGGTTACAGAAGTAAATACGGAGACATCAGCAGAATGGATCGAATTCTGAAAGCCGAAGGAAAATCACCGGATGAGTATAAGGTTACAAAACAAGCAGATGCTTTAATGACTTTTTATAATCTAGATACAAGTGAAGTGACCGCGATCCTGAACGGAGCTGGTTACTCCACTAAAGATGGTCTGTTATCGAGAAATTTCTACTATTACTTAAACAGGACTTCCCATGGATCTACCCTGAGCAGTCTGGTTCATTCCTACTTGGCGAGTTTAATTGGTGACAGGAAACTCAGTTGGCAGTTGTATCTGGAAGCGCTGCGAAGCGATTATGCGGATATTCAAGGCGGCACGACGAAAGAGGGCATACACACAGGTGTCATGGCCGGGACAGGGCTATTGACCTTGAGGGCCTATGCTGGTTTAAAGCTTGACGGTGACCAGGTAAGAATCGCCCCTTGTCTGCCGGAAACATGGCGCCAAGTGAGCTTCAATTTCCAATTCAAAGGAGATGGGTATTATTTCGCATTGACTCCGGAGAAGGTGAAAGTAAAAGTTGACAGTCCATCCAAGAGCAGAATAGATATTCTTGTAGGTGATCGTCAAGTAACCGTCGGTAATCTGGAGTGGGTAACCTTTGAATTGGAAAAAGGAGGTAAATTGGAATGCTAGGAGATATTCTATTAATTACTGAGAAGCACATTAAGGCTGGCGAACAGGTAGTTAACCGACTTAGTGAAATCAAGTCAGAAAAGATGGTGATCGCTATCGGAGGTGAATCGGGAGCCGGAAAGTCTGAAATAGCTCATGTGATAAGTCGTAAGTTAAAAGGCGAGGGAGAACTAGCCAAGATCCTCCACATCGATAATTATTATAAGGTTTCTCCCAGGGAAAGAACGGAGTGGAGGGAAAAACACGGTGTAGAAAGCATCGGGTTGTCAGAATATGATTGGGACCTCATCAACCGCAATATAGCTGAGTTTAGAGAAAGCAAAGAAGCGATTTTGCCCTGTATTGATTTACTGACCGATCAGGAGGACAAGTTAATAACAAATTTTAAGGGGATACGATATCTTATCGTGGAAGGATTGTATCCCTTAAAAGCTGATGCGGATTTGAAGATATTTATCGACTTGACATACCACGAGACGAAAAAGGCTCAGGTTCTTCGGGGGAAGGAACCCCAAAATAAGTTCAGGTTGCAGGTGTTGCAAAGAGAACATGAGGTGGTGCAATCCCTTAGACCATTGGCGGATCTTTTAATCACCAAAGAATTCGATGTTGTCGAAGCTTAATATAGATGGGTGAAGACAGGTGGTCGCCAACCCGTTTGGTTGACCTGTCTGCTACTTGGGAAGTAGTTGTCAGATAATTGCCTGATCCCACATGCTATAATCCTCGCGCTGGGGTTATGACCCCCAGACTTTTTCTAGTGGAGTTAGTTTGATAAGTAATGGATGATCAACGGGAATCCTCCGCCAGTGTCGTGAAGGATGTTGCCAATGGCGGTGAGGTCTGGCATGCATTGGAAGCCTCCGAGGTCGTCCGTGCACTGCAGACTTCCCCCACTCGCGGGCTGACCACTGAGGAGGTCGCCCGTCGAGTTATCGAATATGGGCCGAATGAACTGGTTGAACCGCCACGACCCACGCTGTGGCGGATGGTCCTAGAGCAGTTCAATAACTTCATCGTTATCGTCCTGATTGTGGCCTCAATCGTGTCGGCCTTACTGGGCGACTACATCGAAGCCAGCGCGATCATGGCCATCGTGTTGCTCAACGCCTTGCTGGGCGTGATTCAGGAGCATCGGGCTGAGGAAGCCCTGGCCGCGTTACAACGTCTAGCGGCGCCTGAAGCGCATGTGATTCGTGATGCGCATCGCCAGGCAGTGCCCGCGCGTGATTTAGTCCCTGGGGATGTGGTTTTGCTTGGGGTTGGCAACTATGTCCCGGCTGACCTGCGCTTGGTGGAAACCTTTAATCTTAAGATCGAAGAAGCTGCTCTGACCGGTGAGTCGGTCCCGGTTCAGAAAGACGCCCGCGTCGTTCTTACCCAGGATGAAGTGCTCGGCGACCGACGCAACACGGCTTTCTCCGGCACACTGGTGTCCTATGGTCGCGGCAGAGGCGTCGTGGTCAGCACGGGCATGAACACTCAAATCGGAATGATCGCCGCCATGCTGCAGTTAGTTCATGAGGAGCCCACCCCGCTCCAGCGTCGGTTGGATCAATTAGGGAAGCTCCTGGGCTGGGCATCATTGGCCATCTGTGGGTTGGTGTTTGCGCTCGGCTGGGTGCGGGGAGTAGATCCGCTGGAGATGTTCCTGGTGGCGGTAAGCCTGGCAGTGGCGGCAGTGCCGGAGGGGCTGCCGGCGGTGGTGACCATAACCCTAGCGATGGGCATGCGCGAGATGATCCAGCGTCACGCTCTAATCCGTCGACTATCTTCAGTCGAAACCCTAGGATCGACGACTGTTATTTGCTCCGATAAAACCGGCACTCTAACCCAGAACCAAATGACCGTCACTCACCTCTGGGTTGATGGTATCGACATCCAAATCACTGGTAGCGGTTATGAGCCGATCGGCGAGTTCAGGGTGGATGGCACGCCAGTCAATTTAAAAGATTATCCTGCCTCCACTACTGCTTTGTGGGTAGCCGCGTTGGCCAATGATGCCCAAATAGAAGTCGGAGAGGATGGGGATGGCGATGCAACCACTCGAGTGGTGGGTGATCCTACAGAAGCCGCGCTGATCGTCGCCGCTGCCAAGACTGGTGCCGACCTTGATGCATTGGAGCATGACTACCCCCGCATCAATGAGATTCCCTTCGACTCATCTCGCAAGCGGATGACGACGATTCACAAGATATTATCGCCTCAACCTGAAGACGCTAGCCCGTTCTACGATGGTCGGCTGCGTGGGTGGGAGGTGGCAGCCATCAAAGGTGCGCCGGATGTGATCCTCGACTTGTGTACATACTACCAGTGTATGGACGATACCTCGATGCCGCTTACTGACCAGGTGCGTAAGCGCATCCTGGACGCGAACGCCCATATGGCGAAACAAGCGCTGAGGGTGCTGGCAGTGGCTTTCCGAGTTGAGAAAGATGTGCCTGACGAAGCAACTCCGGAGAGGGTGGAGCAGGACATGACCTTTATCGGATTGCTGGGGATGATCGACCCGCCCAGGGTACAGGCGATGCCAGCCATTCAGAAAGCCCGTCAGGCGGGGATTCGCACAGTGATGATCACTGGTGATTACCCCGACACAGCCCGGGCAATCGCTGAAGAAATCGGCCTGCTCGAGTTGGATCACCGGGTGATCGCCGGCAAAGAATTAGAGCAAATGGATGACGATAGGCTGCGGCGTGAGGTCATACGCACTGGTGTTTTCGCGCGTGTTTCGCCAGAGCATAAGGTGCGTATTGTCGATGCTCTGAAGTACAATCGTCAGATCGTTGCCATGACCGGCGACGGGGTGAACGACGCACCGGCTCTGAAACGGGCGGACATCGGTGTAGCCATGGGGATCACCGGTACTGATGTGGCTAAAGAGACGGCCGACATGGTGCTTACTGACGACAACTATGCCAGCATCGTGTCGGCTGTAGAGCAGGGACGGGTGATCTATGCCAACATCCGCAAGTTTGTCTTCTACCTGCTGTCGTGCAACCTGGCCGAGATCGTAGTGATCTTTATCGCTGTTCTGGCTGGTCTCCCCTCGCCGCTGACAGCTATTCAACTGCTGTGGCTGAACCTGATCACCGACGGCGCCCCGGCGCTGGCGTTGGGCATGGAGAAGGGTGATCCCGACACGATGACCCGACCGCCGCGTCCACCGGATGAGTCCATCATTAATCGCGAGATGCGTCTTCGCATCGGCATCCAAACAGTCGCCATCGCCGCCGTCACCCTTGTGGCTTATTGGGCTGGCTTGGGGTTACACCATGAGCATACATTGCTGGCTGGGACGATGGCTTTTGTCACCCTTTCATTCTCTGAATTGTTACGTGCTTTCACTGCCCGTTCAGAGTATTACCCGATGCTTAAGATTGGGTTGTTCAGCAATAAGGTTATGTTCTTCGCAGTAGTATCCTCACTTCTTCTTCTGCTGCTGGTGATCTATGTTCCCTTTTTGCAGCCGGTATTTAACACTGTACCGCTCACTTTGGCACATTGGAAGATCATATTCCCGCTTCTTTTCATCCCAGCAATCGTGGCCGAGCTTAGCAAAATGGTTATAAGCCGGAGTTCGGCAAAAGTCATGACCTAGCCTGTTGCCGTCCGAGCTCAAGGCAAGGGCGACGCGTGAGGTCTTCTCGGTCAGAAGTGTCGGATGGAATCTGAACATTTGCATTTCCCCACAACAGTTAGAAGTCTTAGTCGACGTTTGCGTACCCGATATTCACGGGTCACGCTTTTCTTCGCCAGAGTAGTTATTGGTGTGCTTTGGTGGGATGTGATCCTGCGTCGATTAGGGTTGGAGCGGCTGTCGCGACGTACTGCACCGAGGCGTTATCGGCGTATTGCACAACGCTTCCGGGCATTGGCAACGAGTATGGGTGGGGTGTGGATTAAAGTTGGGCAGTTCCTCTCGGCCAGGTTGGATGTGCTTCCTGAATCTATTACCACCGAATTGGCTGGCCTGCAGGATGAAGTGGCCCCGGAGCCGTTCGAGGTTATGCGTGGCGTAGTGGTAGAGGAATTAGGGGCTCCCCTGGAGGAGCGTTTCACTAGTTTTGATCCTCAACCGCTCGCATCAGCCTCGCTGGGGCAGGTCCACCGCGCACAGCTTCCAAGTGGCGAAGCAGTGGTAGTCAAGGTCCAGCGACCGGACATCCACGATTTGATCCGAGTCGATCTGGCCGCCCTGGCGACAGTAGTAGGTTGGCTCAAGCGATACCGGCCGATCACCCGGCGGGCCGACCTGGATGAGTTACTGGCCGAGTTCAGCCGGACCTTGTGGGAAGAGGTCGACTACCTGGCAGAGGCTGACAATGCCCGACGCTTCGCGGAGATGTTCTCTGAAGATCCTGGGGTGCGCATCCCGGCCGTCTACGGCTCCCACACTACTGCACGGGTGTTAACACTCGAAGATGTATATTTCATCAAGATAACGGACTACGCCGCCATCGAGGCGGTTGGGGTTGACCGGGCTGAGGTGGCCGAGCGACTGTTTCAAACTTACCTGTGGCAGATCTTTACCGAGGGGTTCTTTCACGCCGACCCGCATCCGGGCAACCTGTTTGTCGAGCCCCTCGAAACGGGCGAGTGGAGGCTGGTGTTTGTCGATTTTGGCATGGTTGGCCGGGTCGAGACGAAAGCGAAACAGGGGCTAAGAGACCTGGCGATCGCCGTTGGAGCGCGTGATCTCGACCGTTTGATGCAGGCTTATCAGAGATTGGGGGTGCTGTTACCGGGCGCTGATCTGGAGCGCATCCGCCAGGCGGAGGCGGCTTTGTTCGACCGGCTATGGGGTAAAAGTATGAGTGAACTGGTGCGCAGCCATCCCCAGGAGATGCGTCAGTTTGCCAGGGAGTTCCGTGATGTGCTTTATGAGATGCCGTTCCAGGTGCCGGGAGACCTGATATTTCTTGGGCGCTGTGTCTCAATACTTTCGGGGATGTGCACCGGTCTCAACCCGGAGTTCAACTTTTTTGAGGGTCTGAAGCCATTTGCCGAACAGTTGCTGGCGGAAGAGGGAGGCGATTGGCTGGGGACGGTGATCGAATTGTTGATCGAACAGGTCAGAGCGTTAGCGACTTTACCGACCAGATTCGATTCAACCCTGGCGAAAATCGAGCGAGGCGAATTGCTAATTACTGCCAGGGCTGCGCCTGGTCTGCAGCGCCAGATTCAAGGGCTGACGGGATCGGTCAATCGCTTGGTGAGCGCGGTGTTGTTCGCCGCGTTGCTCCTTACTGGGGGTTTGCTATATGTCAGCGGTGAACGCCTGCTGGGCGGTATTGGTCTCGGTTTGGCACTGGTGGTGTTGGCATGGGTATTGCTTGGGTGCCGGGTTTGATCGCGATCCTAGATCATTGGAACTTTTTCTTCCATACTCCTCCAGCGACTTAACCTTTTCAGGCATTCATACTCCGGAAATCTGCTGCCATACTGGCGCATTCGATCCAATCCATCTGCACCTATATCTGGTGTGATTATTCCTAATTGAATGAGTTCATCTAATATCTAAAGCGTTCCATGTGTATGAACACCTTCTTGAGCAGCAGCCGTCGCCAGAACGAGCAAGCCGACGATCACCAGTGACAAGCACCACACCCAGATCATGGGCAAGCACAAGCGCAGCGATATCTTTGGGTGAGGGTTTTCGATAGATAAAAGATAGTCTATAAACTTCTTGCACTAGTCTCTCAGGAAGATCAACACTCTCAAGGCCTAGCTTTTTCAGCGCAATTCCCTTAGGGCTACGCATTTCTTCCACGATGACGTTTGGTGTCATAAAGTGGTAGGGCATCTCGAAAGTCTCTATTATCAGACCGCCAATATGCAAATCGATTATTACATTTGCATCAACCACCAATACCGACAACGACATTGTTTTCCCCCTGAGCTTGACCGTACCAGAAAGCCTCTAATGGTTCTCCCAATAAGTCTTCTGCTCGAGAGCGCGAGATTATATCCTCAGCCAATGCCCGTAATACCAAATGACGCAATCGCGATGGTTTTTCGGGCGAATAGGTCCTGCCCGGTTCCCTTCGGTGCCATCCGTTCTTTCGGAAGATGTGGAAGAATCTTCTTGCCGAGGATTGAGTGATAATTCCTAAATATTGTGCTCGGTAAATCCAAGCTTGCATGCTAAGACCGTATTTGTGCTTCAACAAATGTAATTCATTATCGCTTATCTTCTTGCGTTTAGAGCCCAGCTCCCTACGTGCAACTTTCTCTGGTACAAGAAAAGCTCCTGCAAAGCGATGGGCTGCTTTTTCTTGGTCTAGAGTCATATGAATTTGCAATACTAAATGGCCTAATTCATGAGCCAAGTTGAAACGTTGGCGATCTCCGGGAATATCATGCCTGGTCGCGATGACCGGGGTGCCATTCACCCGTAAAGTACATGCGTCGAAGTGCTCAAAACCCTGCACAAGACCGATAGCAATGAAGTTATCTTCAAATACTTGGATAAGATTCTCAATTGGAGCAAAGCCAAGATTCCATTCCATTCGTAGTGACTCGGCTGCCCTTTCAACTTCATTCATCGAGGCCACTTGGTAACAGGGCAAATCAACGGCATGAATTTCATCGTTGAATAGACTTTCAGCTTCAAGGTATCTTTCTAGCCACTCCTGGATCTGGGATACCAGGGCTGCTTCTTGCTTGGCACCGAGAGAGGCATGTTTTCGATAGATCTGAGGAGTAACTTTAAGTGATAATGGCCGAAAGAAATACTCTACTCGGAGATTGAGTGCGCCAGCCAAGCGTAATAATATTCCCGAACTGGGAACCATTAGGTCACGCTCATATTTTGATATCGCCATTGCACTAACACCCACAATCTCAGCCAGGGTACGTTGGCTCATTCTTTTACTCTTCCTCGCTTGACGAATACGACTTCCAATAGACACAGCTAGCCTCCCTTTGGGTTTACATATTACCACACAAGCATATACCTTGTAAACCCATTTTCCACCAGTCATATTTTAGAGATTTATTAAGATATTCCGTTTTTGTGTTTAATCGCCCACTGAAACGAAGTAAATCCACGATTTCAATCCCCCTTAGGTCGGGGATTTAATACATTGGAAAAGTTGAAATTTGCGAGTGGGGGTTTATCGCATGCTTCATGAGCTCCACAGCGCTATGTAGTCAAAGTGTGATACAGTTCAGGCCGGCGGTCTTCGAACAAGTTAAGCTCGTATTCCCAGGGCACGAAGATGCGTTGTTTATGGTTGCTTCGGGTGGGGTCGATCTCCACGCAAAGGATCTCCTCACCTTCAGCACGGGCTTCGAGCAGCATCTCCCCATCCGGACCGACGATCACGCTGCGACCAAGGTAGTGTGTGCCCCGTTCCTCCCCCACACGATTAGCAGCAATCAGGTACAGGCCGTTCTCGGCGGCGCGCGATTGGGCCATGAATTCCGGGTAGAGTGTGGCTGTGCGCGGCCAAGCGGTGGGCAGCAAAATTACCTGTGCCCCAGCAAGAGCCAGTACCCGGATGGGCTCCGGGAATCGCAGATCGTAGCAGATCAGCATCCCAAGACGCCCGACCGAAGTTTCGAAGGGACCGGGGAGGGTATCTCCGGCGGCCAGATAGCGGTCGACGCCTAGATATGGCAGGTGGGTCTTCCGGTAACGGGCGATCAGGCCGTCGGGGCCCACCAGGGCAGCCGTGTTGAACAGCCTATCATGCTCATCCTTCTCGATCGTTCCTACCACAACTGCCGTAAGCTCGGCCTCCCGGCAGGCATCAGACATGCGCTGGGTTTGGGGTCCAGGGATCGGTTCGGCGACTGCCGCCGCCTCCTCAGCAGAGAGTGCATAGCCGGTGACCGCGCACTCTGGAAATACAGCGATCTGCGCCCCACGCTTGGAGGCCTCATGGATCAGATTGATAATTTTCTCTAAATTGGCTTCAGGGTCAAGCAGGATGGGTTCCATTTGGACGGCGGCGTAACGTGGCATTCGGACCTCCGTGTGATCTTATGTTTATCATGGACGGCATTCCAAAGGAAAGTATAATCCTATCTACAACTTGTGAGTCGACGATGCGCCATACTATTTACCCTTTGAGGATCATTTAATGAACCTAATGCTTAACCTGGAACCCTGGTGGCGTTTTGCGGCTGCGCTGCTGATCGGCGCCTTAATTGGACTCGAGCGGGAGTTCGTCCAACAGCGCACTGAAGAAAGAGACTTTGCCGGCATCCGGACCTTCTCGTTGATGGCCCTGCTTGGCGCCGTGGCGGCGTATTTCAGCCAACAGTTTGGACTTCTACTTTTCATTGCAGTCTATCTTAGTTTGGCATTGCTCGTGTGGGTCAGCCATCTGGGAGACATCTACCGAGGACATGAAAAAGGCATAACGACTGAAGTAGTGGCGCTGATCGTACCTCTCTTAGGGGCAATGGTTATCTGGGGGGAGGTTGAGTTGGCTGCCGCGCTGGGTGTGATCACAGCTCTCTTGTTGGCCCTCAAACCTCGCTTACACGGCTTAGCTCGTCGCATGAGTGCAGAGGACCTGAAGGCGACGCTTGAATTTGCGCTGATCACGGCCGTAGTTTTACCCTTGTTACCAAACCAAAGCTTCGGTCCCTTTGGCGTGTTAAACCCCTTTCAGATCTGGCTTCTGGTGGTTTTAGTCTCAGGTATCGGTTTCCTAGGTTATGTCTTAATCAAGACCCTAGGGGCAGAACAAGGGGTTGGATTGACTGGAGTGCTTGGGGGGTTGGTCAGTAGCACAGCCACCACGGTTAGCTTGGCTGGTCGAAGCAAGGGAAATCCCGGGCTTTCCTCCATCTTGGTCAGAGGTATTGTCCTGGCGTCTTGTGTTATGTTTCCTCGGGTGCTGGTTGAGGTTGGGGTGATCTACCCCCCGCTGCTGAGGATCGTGAGCCTGCCCATTGGCGCGATGTTGCTCGTTAGTCTAGGGTTGGTGCTCTACCTGTGGCGCGGACGGCGCGCGGATGAGCAAGAAGACCGGGAGGAGATGAAAGTCTCCAACCCACTTAGACTACAAACAGCGATAACCTTCGCGTTGGTATTCTCTGTAGTCCTGATCGTAGTTAGGGCGGCGAATGAGTTCTTCGGCGACGCGGGCGTCTACGTTGCCAGCGCTCTGGCTGGTCTGACAGACGTAGACGCCATCACGCTTAGCGTCTCTGAATTGGCTTCTTATGGGCAACTCCATCCACAGGTGGCTGGGATGGCGGTCGTCCTGGCGACGCTGGTGAACACCGCGGCGAAGGCGGTGATGGTGTGGTTTTTAGGAGCGCCTGAACTCCGACGCACGGTCATGCGTGCTTTCGGACTCGTACTCCTCACCGGAATCGCCGGTAGTGCCATCGTCTTGGGGATTGGGTTCTAAGAAATACCTTCCCGCGAGCTTTAAGCTCGCGGGAAGGTAAAGTACTAAGCTATCGGGATGGCTATAGACCGAGTGAGTCTCCCTGGTCTAGGCGCTCTCTTTAGCCTCCATCCGCTCCAAAGTGTGGTCGATCAAGCTGCGCACCGCCAGTAGCATCTCGCGGCGAGCTGTACGTCGGTGCTCGATAAACTCGGGCGGGAAAAGGGATTTAAAGCTTTCCCTCATCTCGGACCGTGCGGCCTTTAAATGTTGGCGGGTCTCCTTTGGTGGCCAGCGTTGGACTTCTTTTTTATCGCCTTTCTTTTGCTCTGGCATGATACCCTCCTTGCCTACTTTGTTTTCTGTTCACATTATACCGCTGGGTATGTATCCATACGGGTGAGGTTGGAATTACTTAGGGATATCCTTCCTTCACGTAGTTTTTAAATACGACGTAATTCAAGTCAGTCCATTTCCTGGACTTATACCCGCTCGAGTATCGTGGCGGTTGACATGCCGTGTCCGATGCACATCGTCTGTAGACCGTAGCGACCATCGTCACCGATCAACGCATAGATCAGCTTGGTCATCAGTACCGCACCTGTGGCGCCCAACGGATGGCCATGAGCGATTGCGCCTCCGTCCGGGTTGACCTTACCCATGTCAGCGTCGAGCTCTTGCTGCCAGGCGAGAACCACCGAGGCGAAAGCCTCGTTGATCTCAATTACATCCATGTCATCTAGAGTGAGTCCGGCTCGCTGGAGGATCTTTCTGGTTGCAGCGATAGGGCCGTCAAGCATCAGAACCGGATCGGTGCCCACCACCTCCCGGGTCACCACGCGGACGAGCGGTTTTAGGTCGTACATGTGCACCGCTTGTTCGGAGGCCAATAGCGAGGCTCCCGCACCATCGCTGATCTGACTGCTGTTGCCGGCAGTGACCATGCCATCTTGCTTGAAAACCGGCGGCAGGACGGCCATCTTCTCTCGGTCGGGAGGAATGCGCACACCCTGGTCATGTTCCACTAGACGTGTACCACCATTCCCATCCGGGACGGGGACAGGCACGATTTGCTCCTTCTGGCGGCCCTCATGGATTGCAGCGCCTGCCCGCAGGTGGCTCTCGTACGCATAGTCGTCAAGCGCTTCACGACTCAAGCTCCACTTCTCGGCCATCATCTCGGCGCTAATCCCTTGGTGCACCAGAGGGTAGGGGAAGTTAGTTGGCCATTCCTCAGGCCAGTCAGCGCCCAGCGGCTGATGCGACATCATCTCGATTCCGCCAGCGACGACTAGATTCATATCCCCAGCCAGGATTGCTTGAGCGGCGAAGTGGACCGCCTGCTGGCTCGAGCCGCACATCCGGTTGATTTGCACAGCCGGTACATGTACAGGGAAGCCGGCTTGGAGCGCTGCCAGGCGGGCGATGTTGGCCCCCTGGTCATCAATTGGCGTGACGCAGCCCATAATGACGTCATCCACCTGCCCACTCTCGACGCCACCTCGTCTTAAGACTTCTTTTAATACGAGCGCCGCTAGGTCGACCGGGGCTACTGGGTAGAGCGCACCTTTTTCTGGTTTACCGACTCCAACCGGGGTGCGGACGGTGGCGATGATGTAAACTTCTGGCATGGGGCAAACTCCATGATGCAAGGTTTCGATAGGCTTTACGGACGGTCTTTTAGTTCCCCATGATCTTTAAGCTCGTGGGGAGGTAGAAAGCAGTGTGTGATTCAGCATACGCTAGAAGGCTTTTGGTGTCAACGTGGACCATGAATAACGAGAGCTATTTCATTCTGGGGAGAAAAGAGAAAGAGGGTGTCGTGAGGTTTGAACATCTGCTCTGTTATGTGTTCTTGGTGAGTATATGGTTGGCGTCCTGTAGGAGTGGAGCACCGCCGGTAGAGCGTATGATCGAAACCGCGGATGATCTGGTAGCAGCTTTAAGGGACGCGGGGAGGGCGGTGATAGAAACGACCGAAGCGGGTATACCTGCCTTTGGTGTTCCGGCTCGGATGCTTCAGGTGGACCAAGCCGTCGTGCAGGTGTATGAATACGTCAATGTGGGGGCGCGCATCGCGATATCGCAGACAATTTCGCCTTATGGGGAAGCCGTCGATGAAACAGTGATGGTTTGGCCCGACCGTCCAAAATTTTGGGCGACGGGTTGCTTGATCCTGATCTATAATGGCACAGATGGTGGGATGATACTGCTATTGAGCGGTTTATTAGGCGATCCGCTTACGTGGTCTTCAACCCTGGTGGATGAACCTTACCCTCCGGCAGTTACAGCAGCCATCCAATATATAGCGTATAGTTTAAACGTGGAACCGGCCAGGGTGGAGGTACTTAATATTGAAGCTGTTAATTGGCCGGATTCCTGCCTGAGTTTACCTGAGCCGGTGGAGAGGTGTGTCGAGGTGATCACCCCAGGATGGCATATCTTCTTGTGGGTGGAGGGGCAAATCTACCAGGTCAGTACTGACCAGTTTGGCGAGGACGTGCGCCTTCACTGAGCTCATAGCATAAGGGTGTAGGTGAGTATAAAGTGCAGTTATTGAATGCGGGTGTTTTCCGCAGGTTGAAGGTATGTTGGGGTCGCCTATGGTCAACACCATGGGTGCGACTGATAGTGTTCACCTTTATCGTCATACGAGTAGGGCTTCTGCTTTTCGCACCGTTGGCGCGCATGCCTTATCCAGGCGCCTTCGACCCACATCCTGTGCTTCGGCCCTATCTAGGTATAGCTTCAGTGACGAACCCGTGGCTTGAGCCCTGGCAGCGTTGGGACACTCTCCATTTTCAGACGATAGCCGAGCGCGGCTACGGGGCCTATGATAGCAGCCTCTTCTCCCCGTTTCTCTATCCTTTACTGATACGTCTGGTCGCAGATGTATTCGGAGGCGACACCCTGCTCGCGGGATTGATTGTCTCTAACCTGGTCTACCTTTACCGTCTGACAGCGATGGAGACTGACCACCAGGTTGCACGTCATTGTATTCTCTATATAGCCAGTTTCACCACAGCCTTTTTTTCTTGGCTGCATATTCCGAGTCGCTGTTCTTATCGACAACGGTGGCTGCGCTTTACTACGCCAGGCAAAGGCGTGGCTGGCGGCAGGCGCATGGGCCTTCTTCGCCCCTCTGGCCCGCTTGCAGGGTGCGATCCTTCCTGTCGTGTTGGTTTTCGAGGCCTGGCGCGCCAGGCGTGGTGCCCAATTTCAGACTGTCCAAGCTGTGATTGGTTTAACATTGTCTATACTTGGTGTAATTACTTTCCCCTTAATACGTCTGGTCGGTCCTTGGAAAGATGCCCGGGGAACCCCTGCTTGTACAATCCAGCCGTTTTCGGGGTAGTTTCACACTTCCCGGCTTAGCGATTGTTGAGGCGGTTAAGACGATTTTTAGTGGCGATCCTGATCAAGGTTGGAGAAATCCAGCCGCTGCTGAGCGTCCCCCGTTACGTGCTGGCGATCTTTCCCGCCTTCATCGTGCTTGGTCAGGCAGGGAAAAACCAATGGGTGAACCGTTTGATCCTTTACCTCTCATGGCTCGGGTTACTATATTTCTGCGGCCATTTGTTTATCTGGGGATGGGTCGCATGATCGGGTGACGATCAACGGTGATACTTTTTGGGTGATCATCTCCTGGATATCGACTTCCCTTTAAGATGGGTATTTGTTGGAGAGTGCCAAACTATGAACAACATCGAACCTGACGTTGCTGCAGCGGAGGGAACCGCTACCCCTCGCCGGCTACCGCGCAACGTATGGGTGGTGACCATCACCAGCTTCTTGAACGACCTCTCATCGGAGATGCTGCTCAACCTTCTGCCGCTCTTCCTGTTCAATGTGCTTGGTGTTCGTACGGCGGTCATCGGTCTGATCGAAGGCGTAGCTGATACTACTGCCAGCTTGGTTAAATTATTATCGGGTTGGATCTCCGATAGGTTGCGGATGCGGAAAGGCTTGGCAGTGATCGGCTATATGCTGTCGACGGTTGCCAAGCCGTTCCTGTATTTTGCTACCAGCTGGGGTTGGGTGTTGGGCGTACGCTTCGCTGACCGGATCGGTAAGGGTTTGCGAACGGCACCGCGTGATGCCCTGGTGGCCGATAGCATCGACGAGAGGCAGCGTGGTCTGGCCTTCGGCTTACATCGAGCCGGCGATTCGGCCGGGGCGGTACTAGGCATAACCGCGGCCCTGATCGTACTATTGGCCACCCAGCGTGGGGTGGCTGTGCTTGCCCGGGATACCTTCCAAACTGTCGTTCTGATCAGCCTAATCCCGGCTGTCTTAGCGGTGCTGGCCATTGCCCTGGGAGCGCAGGAAGTGGCGCCGGCTTTGAGGGGGGCTGAACCGCAAGGTCCTGGGCCTGTCCAAAAGCCACGCTTGACTCTGGCAGGCTTCGATCGCCGTTTTCGTCTATTCCTGCTTATCATGGTCCTGTTCACACTGGGCAACTCATCAGACGCATTTCTCATCCTACGGGCGCAGACGGTCGGCCTTTCGGTCAGCGGTGTGCTGGGCATGATGATCCTCTTCAACTTGGTCTATGCCCTTGTCTCCACCCCGGCCGGTGCGCTCTCCGACCGGGTGGGGCGGCGCAGGCTGTTGATTGTCGGTTGGGGTTTGTATGCGGTTGTCTACTTGGGCTTTGCACGGGCTACTGTCGGCTGGCATGCATGGATATTGATGGCTGTCTACGGGATTTATTACGGGCTTACCGAAGGCGTGGCGAAAGCATTCGTGGCTGATTTGGTCCCCTCAGAGCGACGAGGTACCGCATATGGGGTGTATAACGCGGCTATCGGGATCACGGCGTTCCCCGCCAGCTTGATCGCCGGGAGCCTGTGGCAGGGTGTGGCGGGTTGGAACGGCTTTGGTCCATCGGCGCCTTTCCTCTTCGGCGCGGTCCTGGCCTTATTGGCGACCATCTTTTTGGCGAAGTTGCCCACAGGCAGCGCAGTGAGCGACATGGGGTGAGGGGAGGATTATGGTCATGAACCATATCGTCAGCCGTGTTCGAAAGCCTGTCCGTCGTGAGGGGGCTGAACGCTACCTGCTATTTACATTGTTAAGCTTCGCCGCTTCGGTGGCGCTTACTCGCTTATTCCTTGAACTAGCAGACTATCCCCAACTCGGGGGCGATGAATTACACATTGCCCACGTGCTTTGGGGCGGGTTGCTACTATTCGCCGCTGCACTCCTACCCTTGATCTTCGCTAATCGCTGGGTGTACGTGACGGGGTCCCTGCTCGCCGGTGTCGGCGTGGGGTTGTTCATTGATGAGGTGGGCAAGTTCATCACCCAAACCAACGACTACTTCCACCCGGCTGCCGCGCCTATCGTGTACGCCTTATTTCTGCTTACTGTGCTGGTCTATCTTCAGGTGCGACGTCCACCGGCGCGTGATGCGCGCGATGAACTTTATCGAGCCCTCGACGGATTGCAGGAGGTGCTCGACCGTGACCTGGAGCGTAGTGAACGATTGGCACTAGAATTTCGTCTTCAGCGGATTGCAGAACAGGAGGAGCACCCGGATCTGGCGCACTTGGCGAAGGAGTTGCTGGATTTCCTGTCCTCAGACGCACTTCACCTGGCTCAGGAGGTCCCCAGCTTACTCGAACGATTGCTGGAGCGTCTGAGAACGTTTGAGGGACGGTGGGTGACTGAGCGGCGCCTGAAAGCGGTCCTGGTAGGAGGCTTAGCGGCGCTTGGCATCCTGGCGGTGATCGACCTTTGTAGGCTTCTGCTGGCAGCAAGTGACCCTGCAAATCTACAGCGCATGATCGCTGAATTGGTCGCCATGGGAAGAGTGGCGAGCTCCAGTGGGATGTTCTGGTTCGCAGCCCGGGTTGCTTTGGAGGGGTCTGTCGGTCTACTGCTGGTCGTCGCCGCTGGGTTATTGATCGCCAACAGGGACGCTCGTGGGGTTGCCGCGGCTTATGTTGGGCTGCTGCTTTCCCTAGCCGCAGTCAACCTGTTAATTTTTTACTTCGAGCAATTCTCGACCATCTTATCGGCAGTGGTTCAGTTCACGCTCTTGTTGGGGATCTTCTACTATCGGCGGCGGTATCTCACCCCTCAAATCTTCCTTGGTTCCGAAATTGTTAAGCGCGGGGGATGACATGCTGCGCCCTATTTCTTTAGGCGTCGCGCCAGTGCCAAGTACTGCTTGCGGTAGGCATCGAAGGCCCGGCGTCCACCCCTGGTGAGTGCACAGGTTGTATGAGGATAGTTACCTTTAAAGCCCTTGGTGATGTTGACATACCCCGCATCGCGGAGCTTACTCAGATGCGAGGAGAGATTGCCTTTGCTCAAGCCGGTAGCGTTGAGCAAGAAAGTGAAATCGGCGTTTTCACATGCTGAGAGAACGGCCATGATCGCCAGCCGGGATGGCTCGTGGATCAGACGATCGAAGTTGGTTATTTGCTTGAATTCATCGGCCATGGTTTACCTGCCGGATGGCAGTTGACGAGCCGCGTAACGCGATTGCTCCGGTTATTCCCAGCGCCAGAGCCCAGGCACCGTTGAGCAAAATGGCGGCCTGACCGAAGGATAGCGGGAGGAAAAGGAGAATGGTCGAAGCGATGCCGCCAACTGCGCCGAGCCGGACGTAGCGCATCAGACCGATCTCTCGACCCATCCCGAGTAAAGTGAAGCCGAAGCACCAACCGGTTGCCGCCCACAGCATGCGGAGCACAAAGGACTCATCCACCTTCCCGGCTATGAGCAGGGTGATGCTCACCGCGATTCCACTGAGAAAGATGGCTGCGGCGAGAATATTTACTCTGCCTGGAACTTGCATACGAAGTGGCTTGACCCAACCGCTCTCCCGCCACAGCCATTTTCGTCGGAGGGCTCTCATCATCCAGAACGATCCGACAAGGAACGCGACCAGGAGCAGGAAGTAGACCGAGAGGCTGATCAATCTTGTTGCCCAACTGCCGAAGGTATCCTTGAGATAGAGGATCATCAGCACGAACGAGCGCATCCCTGTCGGCGTAAGGCCGAACCAAATCAAAATGCCAAAGAAAGCCATCATCGCCGCCATTTGTAAATCACGCAGTCCATCCACGAATTCATATTGCCGAGTTTCGCTGATCAAGGCTTCGATGTCCGGCTGTATGGTCATGTTTGGCCTCCTGGGACTTTGTGAATAGTTGCATATCTAGTAAGAAGTATAGCAGATATGGTTTGTACTGTCAACTAGTTTACTATGTATACCATACCTAAGGAGCCCAGAGTGAAACCCAGATGTGACAATGGAGTTCGTGCGGTTCTAATCGAGGTGCTGCAATGGGTGCAAGGCCTTATTTAAGATCAAGGTAACATGTCCGTAGGGGCACGGCACGCAGTACCTGCGTTTGTTTGCAGGTGCGCCGTGCCCCTAACGTCGTTTGGGTGAAGTTAAAATGGGAGGCTCGGATTCAGATTATACTAATGTGACCGATTGTCGCTAATCTTCTCGGTGAAAATAAAACATTAGATGAAAAGGATTCTGAGCTTCGGGTTCCTGCTGATGGGCTTCACTTTCACTGTGACCCAGGGCTTACTGATCCGAGAGCTGATGGTGGCGTTCTTCGGCAACGAGTTGTCCATCGGCCTTATCATGGGGAACTGGCTGATCCTGGAAGCTGTCGGAAGTGGTCTCCTAGGTAGATTGGCCGACCGCTGGGGAAATAAGCCGTCGTCCTTCGCTACACTGAAGGTACTGTTTGCCTTATTTCTCCCTTTATGTCTATTCGCGGCTTACGCTAACCGGAGCATCGTCGCCGACTCCGTTGATACGGTTCCAATGCCCTGTTAACGATCTTCTAGCGCGGATCGCTTACTATGACATCTGAACGGATTAAGGAATCACGAGGTGATATTCTATGGCGAAAATTATTGGCATTGACTTGGGGACGACTAACAGCGGCGTCGCGGTGATGGAGGGGGGCGATCCGACGGTGATCAGCACCGCCGAAGGGGGGCGGCTATGTCCGTCGGTCGTGGCATTTACCAAGAATAACGAGCGCATGGTAGGACAAACAGCCAAGCGCCAAGCGGTGGTCAACTCTGAAAACACCGTATACTCGATCAAGCGCTTTATGGGTCGACGCTACGATGAGGTCGAGAATGAGCGCAAGATGGTTTCATTCAAGGTGATCGAAGGATCCAGCGGCGATGTGCGGGTTAAAATCCCCATCACCAACCGGGAATACACGCCCCAGGAGATCTCGGCCATGGTCTTGGCCAAGCTTAAGAACGATGCCGAGGCCTATCTGGGCGAGCCGGTCACCAAGGCGGTAATCACCGTACCGGCCTACTTCAACGACTCGCAGCGTCAGGCCACGAAGGACGCCGGCAAGATCGCTGGCCTGGAGGTGGCGCGCATTATCAACGAACCGACGGCCGCCGCCCTGGCCTATGGTATGGACAAGATGGAGAACGAAACCATCCTGGTCTTCGACTTGGGCGGTGGCACATTTGACGTAAGCTTGCTTGATGTCGGCGAAGGGGTGGTGGAGGTCAAGGCAACCAACGGTGACATGCATCTAGGCGGCGATGATTGGGATCATCGGATCCTCAACTATGTAGCCGATGAGTTCAAGAAAGACCAAGGTATCGACCTGCGCCAAGATCGCCAGGCTCTGCAGCGGCTGCGGGAAGCGGCTGAGAAGGCCAAGGTTGAACTCACTTCGGTGACCGAGACCGAGGTCAACCTGCCCTTCATTACCGCTGATGCTTCCGGTCCAAAACACCTTCTGGTTAAACTGACCCGGGCCAAGTTTGAGCAGTTGGCTGAGGATCTGGTTGATCGCATCCGAGGGCCGTTCGACGCCGTGCTCAAGGACGCCGGCATGAAGACCAGTGATGTGGATGAGGTCGTTCTGGTCGGCGGCGCGACCCGCATGCCGATGGTACAGGACTTGGTTCGCTCACTAACCGGCAAGGAACCTCATAAGGGCGTCAACCCCGACGAGGTGGTGGCGGTTGGTGCGGCCATCCAGGGTGGAGTTTTGGCAGGAGAGGTCAAAGATGTATTACTGCTCGACGTTACTCCGCTCTCTTTGGGCGTGGAAACACTCGGCTCGGTGATGACTGTACTGATCGAGCGCAACACCACCATTCCTATCGCGAAGACAGAGGTCTTCTCGACCGCCGAGGACAGCCAGACAGCAGTGGATATCCACGTGCTGCAGGGTGAGCGCCCAATGGCACCCGACAATATGACCCTCGGACGATTTCGTCTGGAAGGCATCCCACCGGCGCCGCGCGGCATCCCCCAGGTTGAAGTCACGTTCGACATCGACGCCAACGGCATCATAAACGTCACCGCCAGAGATAAGGCCACCGGTAAACAACAACAGGTGACCATCACCGCCTCGACCAACTTAGAGGAGGAGGATGTCGAGCGCATGGTGGAGGAATCCAAACGACACGAAGCGGAGGACCGCAAACGGCGAGACTTGGCTGAAGCCCGCAACGCAGGCGATACAATGGCCTACCAGACCGAGAAGGCCCTCCGTGAGTTGGGCGACAAGGTGCCGGCCAATGATCGCGAAAAGACTGAGAAAGCCATTACCGAGTTGCGGGAGGTCATCAAGGGTGACGATATTGAAAAGATCAAGCGTCTGACAGAGGAGGTGCAGCAGGCGAGTTACGCTCTCAGCCAGCAGATCTACGCCCAGCAGGCTGAATCGCAGGCCGAAGGTGGTGACAGTGGTGATGAGGGTGAAGAAGGAGATGTGGTGGAGGGCGAGTTCAGGGAGGCCTGAGTAAATCGTACGATGTACCTTTATTTGATCTAAGATGGACCGCGCGCCGAGATTTATCCTTGCCTGTTGACCGGCGCGCGGTCTATAATGATTCAGCCGGGCATTATCGCCGCCCAGGCGTATAAAACCCATCCTCTTATGTCCGGCAGGAGGGAATACATAGTGACGCTTCCCAATTATGCTTATTTCGAGGGCAAGATCGTTCCATATGCCGAAGCGAAAGTAGGGGTGATGACCCATGCTTTGAACTACGGCACCGGAGCCTTTGGAGGTGTGCGCGCATATTGGAACTCTGATGAGGAGCAATTGTTCATCTTTCGCCCTATAGATCACTTTATTCGGGTGTTGAATTCGGCAAAGCTGCTTTTCGCCAAATTCGACCACACGCCGGAGGATTTGCGGGACATCACCCTCGAACTCATCCGGCGTGAAGGATATAAGGAAGATATCTATATCCGACCGTTGGTCTACAAGGCCGATGAGACAATCGGCGTGAGACTTCATGACCTTCGCGACGAGATCACTATCTTCGCGGTGCCCTTCACCCGTTATATTGAGAAAGATGAAGATGCACATGTCACCGTCTCCTCCTGGCGGCGAGTGGACGACAACGCCGTCCCGGCGCGGGGGAAGATCACCGGGTCTTATGTCAACTCGGCTTTTATCAAGACCGACGCGCTGTTAGCTGGTTTTGACGAAGCCCTGGTGCTCACTAACGAAGGCCATGTCTCTGAGGGTAGTGCTGAGAACGTCTTCATGGTTCGGGGTGGCGTACTCATCACCCCGCCAGTAACGGATAACATCCTGGAGGGGATCACCCGCCGTACGATCATGACCTTGGCCCATGTTGAGCTTGGCGTCGAGGTCATCGAACGGCAGATCGACCGTACCGAGGTCTACCTTTGTGAGGAGTTCTTCATGACCGGGACCGCGGCCCAGGTGACCGCCATCACTAAGGTCGATTATCGGGCGATTGGCGATGGCGAGATGGGACCGATCACAGCCCAATTACGCATACTTTACCATGATGTGGTGCGCGGCAAGATGCCAAAGTACCGCCACTGGAATGAGCCGGTGTATGCCAAGGAACCGGCATCAAGCGGCTGACCTGGCAGGTCACCGCAACCAAGCGGGGGTTCTATTGTGAGCTGAGTTGAACTTATTCTCAAGCGCCCATATTAGAGCTCCGGTTATTAATTCTCATGGACTTTACCCCACCCCGTAGACAAGGTTTAATTTTTGGCGTATTCCTACTGACGGTCCTATTGGGCGCGATTGTGTTTAGCTTGAATCGGCTCGCTACCGTCCCGATCTCGCCCTGGATCATTTTATGGGTGACCATACCGCTGGTCGGGGTTCCACTGACGCTTCTGATCGGCTATCGTTTGTATGGCTTGTTGACGGCCCGTTATCGCCTAGATCGCGATGGGTTTAATCTGACCTGGGGTTTGGTAACTGAACAACTTCCATTGTCAGCCATTAGCAGCTTGCGACCCGCTAATGAGGTGGCGCCGGGATTGCGCCCTAATCGTGGGTTGTGGTGGCCTGGATGTGTCTACGGTCGAAGGGAAGTCGAGGGTGAGGGCGTGGTTGAGTTTTTCGCCACTTCTGGATCCCAAGGGATTTTAGTGCTTAGCGCCGGTGATCGTTTATTGGCCATTTCCCCACCAGATCTCGAGGCATTCCATCAGAATTTCGTGGACGCTACCCGCATGGGCTCGCTCGAGCCAATACCAACTCGCTCTCAAAGCCCGGACTTTGTCATTACTAGCCTTTGGACTGATACCGTCGCCAGGGTATTAATATTGGTTGGATTGGTTTTTCCTCTACTTCTGCTGGGCTATCTTGCCTTGCGACTACCGGTTCTCCCACTTCAGGTACCCTTTGGTTTCGATCCGACTGGCGCACCTGACCCGTTGGCGCCTCCCGGACGGTTGTTGCTGCTACCCATGATTAGTGGGCTTTGCTGGCTGGCAAATATGGTGACGGGCGTCTGGCTTTATCGGCGAGAGGCGGATCGTCCTCTTGCTTACGCTGTCTGGATGACAGCGGTACTAGTGGGGGGACTGTTTTGGGGAGCCGCGCTTCACTTGCTAGCAGCGGCGTGAAGTTTGGCGCGTTATCCACAAGGCGGGTCTGGTTTTCCACAGGAATCCACAGGGTTATCCACAGGCGGATTAAGTAATGAGTGGACTGAAAAAACTACCCTAGAGGAGTGGGGAGGGGTATATGTGGGGGTGCGGGCACAGCCCTCACCCCCACATATACCGGTCCTCTTCTCGCGGTTGAACTTTTTTCAGTGGAGTCAGTAATATTAAAAATCTCAAACCAACTTTTACCTAGGTTGATCCTTGGTATTGTGTGGCGTAATCCTGGCCATCGCCAAACTTGCCAGCACGATAAAGAATGCGCTGAAGAGCCAGATGGCACCATGACCGGCCAGGTCCATTATCCAGCCACCTAGGATCGGTCCGGTAATGGCTGCAGCGGAGGCGGAGAAGTAGTAGAGGCCGGTAAAAGCCCCAATGCTCTGCTCTCCACCCAGGTCATAAACCATCGGTAGGGAGTTAATATTCACCAGCGCCCAGAAGGCTCCCATAATCGCCAGTGTGACCAGGAGCAGGGTGGGGTTTCGGATGAAGAAGCCTGCGATCAACCCAACCAGCATGCCCGTCAGCCCGATGATGATGATCGGTTTGCGTCCGAAGCGGGTGGCGATCAAACCGCTGGGGATGGCGAAGAGGATCAGGGCGGCGGCGAAAGCCGTCAGCATTTGTGTGCCGGAGCCAATATCGATGTCCAGCACGCTGCGGGCGTAGATGGTGAAGAAGGCCTCCATTGCGTTCCAGCCCACGAACCAGAAAAAGATCGCGCTAAGCAAAAGTAGACCGCTCTTATCGGGACCAGACCCAACTACGCGTAGATTATCAAATAGTCCTGGTTCGTCCCGAGCGGCTACTTCCTTGCCTCTCAGGTCCGGTTCACGCACCCAGAGTAAGACGATAAGGATGGAGATCAGCATCATGCCAGAGCCGACGATGAAGGGCAAGGGTACGCCCAATTTATACAGGGACCCGCCGCCAAAGAGGGTTATAGCCCCGGCCAGACCTCCCATGAGGTTGATTACGCCGTTGGCTTTACTGCGGTCTTCTGGATGGAAGAGGTCGCCCAGGTAGGCGACCGTCGGAGCGCGGAACAGCGCCATGCCGAGATTGGTGCCCAAGATCATCAATGCGATCAGGACGAAATGTTCGCGTACGAAGGGGACTAAGATGAAGAACAACGCCGCAATCGGCGCGCCGGCCATCATCCAGGGCTTGCGCCGACCGAAGCGGGTGCGGGTGCGGTCGGAGAGGCTTCCCACCCACGGTTGGACAAACATATTGATGATGTTGTCCCAGGTCATGATGAAGCCAACCACGAGAACTGACAGCCCCAGATCCTCGAGCATAGGGGGGATGAGGCTGTTGAAAAGCGGCCAAATGATGCTGATGCCAAAGAAACCGAAACCGACCAAAAATGTCTTTCTGTAAGAGAAGCGTTCCATCAGGGCCTCCTGGAGGCAATGAGATAAGAGGATTGTAGACAGGAGCGTGAGAGGATGCAAACTGTGCGACAGCCCAATTCCGCACCAAGTTGTATAGTCCGGTGATTTAATTACAACCCACTTGGGTTTTCAGTCGGGTGACCTTAAGATATGACTGAAGCAAATTGTTCGAACGTATTCGTGAATGACTTATGAGAAATATACCATCAGGGGCATCAGATCCTTTAAGGTTTTGGTTTGTACTGTTCCTGATCGGCAGATGTGGAGTGGATATTGTCTAGTCCAACCTGGTGAGGGCGAAGTAATTACGATGAGAGCGGCAATCGTCGTGAGCTACCCCCGATACTTATTCGTCAGGGCATATAACTCATTCGTACAGCCAGCAAGCGACCCAGTGATCTGATTCAACTTCCTTATGGGGGGGTTCCTTAATGGGGCAGATATCGTGCATCACCTGCGGGCAGCGGGGGTGAAAACGACAGCCGGAGGGTGGGTTAAGCGGGCTGGGGACGTCGCCACGCAGGATGACGCGCTCTTTTTTCAGCCGCGGGTCGGGGACGGGGACGGCGGACAGCAAAGCCACCGTGTATGGATGCAGGGGGTTGTTGAACAATTCCCGGGTTTGGGCGATTTCAACAATTTTTCCCAAATACATCACCGCCACTCTGTCGGAGATGTGTTCGATGACGCTCATGTTGTGGGCGATGAATAAATATGTCAGATTGAAATCGTCTTGTAAGGTTCTCAGGAGGTTTAGCACTTGAGCCTGAATGGAGACATCGAGAGCCGATACCGGTTCGTCGGCGATGATGAACTTGGGTTGCAGGGCAAGGGCACGCGCGATGCCGATGCGCTGGCGTTGCCCGCCTGAAAACTCATGGGGGAATCGTTTGGTGTGATAGTCTTCCAGCCCCACTTTGCGTATCAACTCCATCACAGTATTCCTGCGCTCGCTCGGAGTGCCTATCTTGTGGATATGAAGTCCTTCAGCGATGCATTCCCCGATCTGCTTGCGCGGATCGAGTGAGGAGTATGGATCCTGGAAAATGATCTGCATGCTCCGGCGCATAACCTTCAATTCGGGCCCGCGCAGGCTGAGCACGTCTTGTCCTTCGAAATACACTGATCCACTGTTTGGCTCCAGTAGGCGCAAGATGGTGCGACCAACGGTTGTCTTGCCGCATCCCGATTCGCCCACCAGGCCTAATGTCTCACCCGCTTTAATAGTAAAACTAACATCGTCTACCGCCTGGACCCAGGCTGTGATCCGCTGGCGTAAACCACTTCGAACAGGAAAATATTTCACCAGATGTTTTACTTCGACCAGGTCCTGTTTACAATTTCTATCAGCTATTAATTCGCTCATCGATTGTCTCATTCGGTAGCTATGCGGTGATCTGGGCTGTATGGCCGGCGCCGTTTTGGTAAAGCCAGCAGCGCACAAAATGACCTTTATCAACTTCAATCAAGTCCGGCTCCTTTTCGGTGCAGAGTGTCAGGTTGTGCTTGATCCTCGCCTCGCAGCGCGGGGCAAAGCGGCAGCCGGGCGGCATGCCGATCAAATTCGGCACCGTTCCGGGGATAGTTTCGAGCATTTCTTTATATTGCCCCAGGATCGGAATGGAGTCCATTAAACCCAGGGTATAAGGTTGCAGTGGTTTATCAAATAACTTCTCGATAGCGGTTTGCTCGACTATCTGACCGGCGTACATTACCGCTACCCGATCAGCCATCTCGGCGATCACGCCCAGATCGTGTGTGATGAGTATTACTGAAGTATTTTTTTCACGGCTTAATCCCCGAATCAAATCCAGAATTTGCGCTTGAATGGTAACGTCCAAAGCGGTTGTAGGTTCATCAGCGATCAGCAGCTTTGGGTTGAGGGCGAGGGCCATCGCAATCATCACTCTTTGTGCTTGACCCCCGGACATCTGGTGCGGGTAGGCCAGCGCTCGTTGTTCGGGATCCGGAATATCTACCAGACGCAGTAAGTCGATCGCTCGCTCCCAGGCTTCTTTCTTCTTCATGTCCTGGTGGATCTGGAAGACCTCCGCCACCTGGGCACCTACAGTGAAAACAGGGTTTAGGCTGGAACGCGGCTGTTGGAAGATCATTGAGATTTTCATACCGCGCAAGTCGACCATCTCCCGTTTCTTGAGCTGCATGAGGGAGATGCCATCGAAGTGGATTTCTCCGGCGGCGATTTTCCCCGGGGCCTCGATCAGGCGCAGGATTGAAAGAGCGGTGACGCTTTTACCGCAACCAGACTCGCCGACAAGCCCAAAAATCTCCCCCGACTGAACAGCTAAGTCAATGCCGTCAACGGCTTTCACTACACCGTCTTCGGTGTAGAAATAGGTTCGCAGTCCCCGCACTTCGAGCAAGGCGTCGGTGTTGGGGGTTTTATTGGATGTCGCTTGCACAGTCAATTCTCCCTAACCATTGATTGGAATAGGACAGTTTATCTGAATTTCAGATGTCATTTCAGGATGGTTGCTGAAGGACCACCGCACGATGAATGACAAGTCATTAATAGATATCGTTTGATCGAGTCCACCACTCAAAGCCCAGGATCGAGTAAGATTTATCAAGCGAAAACGGGGCGGTCATCGCCCCTGATTAGCACCCTGGTCCGCTTGCTTTAGGATCAGGAGTAACCTTACCAGTAAGTGTGTCCTTTGCCAAGAAGCATTTCGAAAAAAAATAACTTTATACGTATCTGTAACGATATACTCGACCTAGTGGTTGAATCTTGGATTTGATTATATCCTGTTGACAGTGATGGTAACAGACGATACAATTCGATCCAACCCTAAGGTAAATCTCCCTTCATATGTTGAGGAATACTGAATGGACGATTCGGAAAGACCTGGACTTTTATTGCAGTCCTAAACTATGATCTATCAAAACTAAAGATTCATTAGAAGGGAGGTGGTAAAAACAAGGGATAGAAAAAAAACAATCGATAAACAACTGCATATGTTTCAAGCGATATTTCAACAAGGAGGAGAATCTCGTGAAACGTCGACCGTTTTTTATTTTACTAGGCGTGTTGGTTATGGTCAGTGTGACTATGGCTGCCTGCGCGCCAGCCGCCCCTGCTTTACCTTATGAGGAGATAGCCTATGATGAACCGTTGGTAGTCGCCGCTGATTCATGCGACTACGGCGGCAAGATCAAGGAGATCCGCGCGCTTGATGAACTGACCGTTCAGTTCACAATGTGCAAGCCGGATCCGGCTTTTCTAGCTAAAGCCGCCTTCACACCATTTAGTATTCAGCCAAGGGAATACATTGAGTATACTGGCGGCACCGGCGAGATCCTTGAGCACCCGATAGGCACTGGTCCCTTTATGCTGGATGAGTGGGCCCGTGGAGACAGCGTGATCTTCAAGCGCTTCGACGACTACTGGGGCGATAAGCCTCCCTTCGAGACCCTGGTCTTCCGCTGGGCCACAGAAGGTGCCGCGCGACTGCTGGAGCTGCAGTCTGGAACTGTAGATCAGATCACCAACCTGAGCCCGGATGACTTTGCTACGGTGCAAGGAGATACTGACCTCACCTTCCTGGCAGTAGCGAACCCGAACATCCTCTATCTGGCAATGACCAACACATTTACGCCGTTCGATGACGTGAATGTGCGTAAAGCTATCGCCATGGGCATCGATCGTCAGCGCATCGTGGAACACTTCTACCCTGTGGGCTCGGTTGTCCCGGACTACTTCACACCGTGCTCGATCCCCAACGGCTGTGTCGGCGAACCGTGGTATGAATTCGACGCTGAGGCTGCACGGGCTCTGTTGGCGGATGCCGGCTACCCGGATGGCTTTGAGACTTCGATTTTCTATCGCGACGTCTTCCGCGGCTACCTACCGGAGCCAGGTCTGGTTGCAGTTGAATTCCAGACCCAACTCAGGGATAACCTTGGAATCGAGGCCCAGGTTGTCGTGATGGAGTCGGGTGAATTCATCGATGAATCCACCCAGGGTAACCTGGACGGCTTCTACCTGCTGGGTTGGGGTGCCGACTATCCTCACATCACCAACTTCCTAGACTTCCACTTCAGCGCAGCTAACCCGCAGTATGGCGATGTGCATCCGGAGATCTATGAGGTGCTGGAGGAGGCCTCCCAGATCGGTGATGCAGCGCAGGCTGAATCTTTGTATATTCAAGCCAATAATGCCATTCGTGATCTGGTGCCGATGGTGCCGATCGCCCATGGATCTTCGGCCTCCGCCGCGCTAGCCACAGTTGAGAACGCCCACTTCCGGCCGTTCGGCGCACCGCTCTTCGGTCGAACTGATCCGGGCAAGGATACGTTCGTATTCATGCAGAACGCCGAACCCATCAGCTTGTACTGCGCTGATGAGACGGATGGCGAGTCGTTGGCCCCCTGCCAACAGGTAATCGAGCCGCTACTCGGTTATGCCATCGACTCAGGCGACATTGAGCCGCGACTCGCAACATCATGCACACCAAACGCGGACTCAACCGTTTGGACCTGCAGCTTGCGTGAAGGGGTGAAGTTCCATGATGGATCTGCCCTCGACGCCAACGATGTCGTCGCCTGCTGGGCGGCTGGTATCGATGCTTCTAACCCGTATCATGTCGGGAACACAGGTGCATTTGAATACTTCTCCTACCTGTGGGACGGCCTGATGAATTTGGAGGAGTAAGCAACCTGATATCTTCTCCATCGATCGATTAAGGACGTTGTAGTAGACTACGCGGGATGGGGGTGCCAATTCAAACTGGTATCGTCCCATCCCGCGTTGACTTTCCGTTGAGCGTGGGATAAGTAAATCTTATGGGTCAATATGCTATTCGTCGCATTTTGTCTGCTATCCCGGTGTTATTCGGTATCCTGCTGGTAACCTTCATATTAGCGCGTTCGATCCCAGGCGATCCCTGTAAATCGATCCTAGGTGAAAAAGCCACAGTTGCAGTGTGCGAAAAGTTTGCGCGTGACCATGGTCTGGATAAGCCGCTCCCGGTGCAGTTCGCCATCTTCATGGCTGATGTGCTTAGAGGTGATTTTGGTGATTCGATCCGTTTCAGCCGGCCGGTGACCTTGATACTTGTTGAACGGCTACCGATGACCATCGAGTTAAGTCTAACCGCGCTGATTATTGCAATCATAATTGGCCTCTCAGCCGGGATTATCTCGGCGTTACGCCATAATTCCCTTGTCGATGTCGCGACTATGATTGGCGCAAATATCGGCGTTTCGATGCCGGTATTCTGGCTCGGGCTAATGCTGGCCTATTTATTTGCGATTGTGTTCAAGGATACGCCTCTTTGGCTGCCTCCCTCTGGCCGACTCACAGCCGGGTTATCAGCCACGCCTTATTACGAAGTCTTTGGTTGGGGATTGGCGAAAGGCACCGCCGTCTTTAAGTTCTTTGAATTTTTTGCTAATCTTTATATATTTAATTCAATCATCACCCGTAATTGGGAAGTATTGGTCGATGTCCTCCGTCATTTATTCTTACCTGCGGTCGCGTTGAGCACGATCCCGATGGCGATCATCGCCCGCATGACCCGCTCCAGCCTACTTGACGTGATGGGGCGGGAATACATACGGGCTGCGAGAGCAAAAGGGGTGTTAGAGCTGAACGTGATCGCCAAGCATGCCATGCGTAATGCCTTGCTTCCACTGGCAACCATTATTGGGCTCCAACTTGGGGCTTTATTGGGTGGTGCGGTGTTGACGGAAACGATTTTTGGGCTGGCGGGGGTGGGGCGCATCTTATTCGAGGCGATTACAGCGCGCGATTATCCGATTATCCAAGCATTTACCGTAGTTATCGCTGTCGGATATGTGGCTGTCAACCTGCTGGTTGACTTGTCCTACTCATACCTAGACCCGCGCGTCCGATTGGAATAGAGGAGTTGTCCCTTGACAGTAGCTCAACCTGAAGTTGCTCAACTCCCCGATACAAGCCTGGTAAGCAAACCCAGTTCATTGTGGGCGACCACTCTTCGGCGTTTCCTTAAACGGCGCTCTGCCCTGGTTGGTATGGGAATCTTGTCAACCTTGATACTGTTGGCTATCTTCGCGCCGGTTATTGCCCCTTACGACCCCACGCAGGTTTTAATTGGAATCGAGGATGTAAGAAAACGTACCGCGCCTTGTATTCATCTGCTCGGTTGCCCGTTAGATCAGCCGCAGCACCTGATGGGCATTGACGGTAATGTTCGCGATCAACTGAGCCGAGTTATCTATGGAACACGTTACTCGCTTTTTATTGGCTTTACAACTGTTGGCTTTGCTATCATCGTGGGGATAATTCTGGGGGCTGTAGCCGGCTATCTTGGAGGGTGGGTCGATAATGTCATTATGCGTGTCATGGATGTATTGCTGGCATTTCCATCCTTACTGCTGGCGATTGCTATCGTAGCTGTGCTTGGACCAGGATTGGAGAACGCGCTGTTGGCTATTGGCATCGTCTCAATCCCGGCGTATGCGCGCGTCATGCGATCGAGTGTACTTTCGGTAAAAGTGACGGAGTATATTGAGGCTTCCAAAGCGCTAGGGGCCGGTCCGTTACGTATTCTGATTGGATCAGTGCTACCAAACGCTATTACGCCGCTTATTGTACAAGGCACCTTGGGTATTGCGACCGCGATCCTCGACGCGGCCGCGCTTTCCTTCCTTGGATTAGGAGCTCAGCCTCCAACACCTGAATGGGGGACTATGCTTGGTTCAGAGCGGAATCAGGTCTTCACGGCGCCACATCTGGTGTTCTTCCCGGGTTTGGCGATTATGATTACCGTGCTTGCTTTTAATTTACTGGGAGATGGGTTGCGCGATGCACTCGACCCCCGGCTTTCTTCTGGCGGCACTGGTCAAGCATAAAAACGCAGCTTACGAACTTGGCGGAGGATTCAACTGTAGGGGCGGTTCACGAACCGCCCCTATCACATTTGTGGATATTATCTAATATCAGGTTTATCCTTCGCGGGTGAAGATAGTCTGGATTGGGTAAGGGATTTCGATATTTTCGCGTTTGAATGCGTCCTTGATAACCTTCACGCCGGTGTCCTTTGCGGTTCCAAGGCCCGTGGTTTCTGTGTCTACCCAATAGTAAGCCGAGAACTCGATGGCTGAGTCACCGAAAGTTGAGAAGATCACCGAGGGCGCTGGATCCTGCAGCAACCCGGGCACCTCTTTCAACGCCTCCAATGCCACACGCGTCACCCGATCTAGATCGGAATTATAGGCTACGCCGACGGTGATATCCACCCTGCGCTGTGTCGCTTTGCTGAAGTTGACGATCGGGCTGACGAAAACGTCGCCGTTAGGGATAAGCACATGACGTCCATCCCAGGTCAGCAGATCG
>JAUWHR010000069.1 GCA_030605795.1 Anaerolineae bacterium
ATTTTTCTGCTCTACACTTCCCTGGCGATTTTTCACCCATATCCTCTAGACTACGGCGAGGCGCCTTTGGTTGACCAAGCAGTCCGTCTGGCTACGGGTGAAAATATCTATCGCACGGATTTATCGTCGCCGCCATACACCATATCGAACTACCCGCCGTTATATGTTCTTTTGCTGGCGCCCTTTATGAAGTTATTCGGTCCCACGTTTCTGGCGGGACGTGTCATTTCTGTGGTAAGTGCCCTGGCTTCGGCAACTTTCTTATCTCTGATAATTTATTCCCAGACGAAGAATCGTCTTGCGGCCGCGACAGCCGGATTGTTCTTACTGGCTAATCCCTATGTGACCCACTGGTCTAGCCTTCTTCGTATCGATCTGTTGGCTCTGGCATTCAGCACAGCTGCCCTATACCTGTTGAACAAACAGCCTGCATCACGACGACGTGTGATCGCGGGTGCAGTATTACTCGTTGCAGCGATCTTCACTCGCCAGTCGTACGCGCTTGCTGCACCACTGGCTGCCTTTGTTACTTTGTGGTTCCAACCTCCGTTGCAGGATTCACATAGCGCTACCTTTGGGAGAAGTACTCGTTTCCTCTCTCTTGATGCGACACCCAATCGGCGCAGGGCATTCGGACTGGCGGCGATGGTCGGGGGATTGGTTTTGCTCCTCTTCTTCATCCTGAACATAATCACTCATGGGGGGTTCTACTTCAACGTTGTCACGGCTAATGTTAATGAGTTTGACATGGAGCAGCTCGAGTGGCATCTAGGTCAGTTACGTGATACGGATCCTATATTACTTGCCATCAGTTGCATATTTCTCCTCTTTGCTCATAGGAAATTGCGCTTTTGGCCGTTGGTAGCTTCTTATCTAATTGGAGCGACTCTCGCTGGTCTGACCATCGGTAAAATCGGATCGAATGTCAATTATTTCCTCGAACTTTCAGCGGCTCTCAGCTTGGTGGCAGGAGCTGCCATCGCCTGGACTGGTGAACACCGCTGGTTGCGAGCCATTCTTCTTATCCTGTTGTCGCTACAAGTTGGGCTGCTCATACAGACCACTTCGGATGACTACATAGACCAATTATTGGAGCGTCGAGGTTTTTTGCATGAAATCCGTGAGTTGGAGGGTCTTATCGCCGGTACTGAAGGAGAAGTGTTAGCCGATGAGTACATGGGGTTGATCACATTGCAAGGGCAACGACTATACATTCAGCCCTTCGAAATCACGCAGTTGGCCAATGCAGGGCTATGGGATCAAAGGGCCTTTGTAGAGAACATCAAAAACAAAGAATTCCCCATGGTGCTCATCCACCACTTTCCTGACTTCCCAGTGTATGAACAACGCTGGACGCAGGAAATGCTGTCAGCCATCGAGAAGAATTACTTCCTCTCCCACTCACTGGCGGATACCTTTGTCTATCGCCCTCGGGGTTCTAGGCTGAATGATTCAATCAAACCGCTGTTCTGTCCCAGTGCGCCTTGGAGATTGCCCACCAGTGGTGCCTTTGGTGTGCAGTGGAGCGAGCACGGATTGAATATATTTGGCTGGGGAAATAAGAATACCGTGCCGGTTTATGCTGTAGCCGATGGAGTATTGATACACCCCTCAGACTGGGAAGGCGCTGTGGTGATCCAGCACGACGACCCTTTGAACCCCGGCGATCACGTGTGGACGGTCTATGCAGACATGCTCAGTGCAAGCGGTCACGAGTCCTACATCCTTGATGATTTTCCCTCAGGCAGCATTGAGATGCTGGTTAGCGCTGGGCAATTGTTAGGGTATCAAGGAGAATGGAGTGGGCGCCCTTATTGGGCCATGCCGGCACACTTACGCTTTGCTGTTGTAAATGAAATCCCGAGTAGTATCATGATGAATGATGAGGTTTTCAAGAATGCCGTAGATCCTACGCCTTACTTGGGGATTTCACCCAACGATGGGGATGGTTCCACATACTTGCAGAAGCTACGGTGCAAAGAGGATAATAACTGAACTGCTTTGACCCTATGAATAACCACACCCAGAAATATGTGGCGAAATGGGAACTATCATCCTTTGATTGGCCACCACCTCTCGCCGATCGAGGCTGCCCATACATTTGCCACAAGGGATAGTCGCCGGGGTGGTTTGAGGATTCTAGTTGAGGTGAGCTAAAACAAGTGAAGGAAATGCATATGACACAATTGATTACAACCCTGGGACCGAAGAATGCCGATGAGCTGGGGATGATCCTGCCCCACGAACATGTATTTGTCGACCTGCGTACCTGGGATCAACCAGGTTATGCTCAGGCTGACCCCGCCGACGTAATCGAGTTAATGGGGCCAGAGATAGTTAAAGCTCGAGCAGCAGGTGTAACCGCGATCGTCGAATGTAGCACTGTTGGCGTAGGGCGACGTGCCGACCTTGACCGAGCCGTCTCCGAAGCGACCAATTTCCCCATAGTGGTCCCCACGGGTCTTTATCGCGAACCATGGATCCCTGATTGGGCTCATGCTGCCGGCGAAGCAGAGTTGAGAGAGTGGATGACGGGTGAATTGCTGGGCGAAATTAAGGAAAGCGGCGTGCAAGCAGGATGGATCAAATTGAGCGCCGGCGACGAAGGTTTGACTGCTTGCGAGACCAAAGCCCTGCGGGCGGCGGCGACCGCCGGCATAGATACCAATGCCGTTATCGGCAGCCACACGATCCGCGGACGGGTGGTGCGCGAGCAACTCGACATCATCGAGGAAGCTGGCTACACACCGGACCGCTTCATCTGGATTCACACCCAGGCCGAACCGGATCTGGATCTACACCTGGAAATGTCCCGGCGTGGTGCCTGGATAGAGTATGATGCGATTGGCAGTGAGCAATTAGAGGACGGCTTCTTTATCGATTGCATCCTGCGCATCCTGGATGCTGACCTGGGTCATCGTCTGCTTCTCAGCCACGATCGGGGCATGTACGATCCGGCCCAACCCGGTGGTGGAGAACCGAAACCATACACTTACCTAAGTGAGGTATTTCTACCCAAACTACGGGCGAGCGGTGTTGGCGAGCCAACGATCCGCCAACTTACCCACCTCAACCCTTACCAGGCTTTCGCCCGCTAAAGGTTGACCTGGAGGCAACTACTCAAACACCAAATGCGAGACACTTTGGTAGGGGTGCTTTCATCTGATGATCGCCCTGCAAAGTGAGTTCTCTGTCTATAGAAAGCCCTTTAGGGAAGTGCTTCGCACCTATTTGCATAACCGGGCGAGTAGAATCATATAAGGAGTACACATGAAACGGGTACCATTAGGCAACCGCGGAGTTGAAGTGAGTGTGTTTTGCTTGGGAGCGATGAACTTCGGCACACACACTGACGAGGAAATGTCCTATCGGCTGCTGGATCAGTATGCCGGGGCAGGCGGCTCGTTCATAGACACGGCCAACATCTACGCCTGGTGGATTTCGGGATTCAAGGGCGGTGAAAGCGAAACCCTTTTAGGACACTGGCTGCGGTCACGCAGCAATCGCGCCGAGATGTTCATCGCCACCAAGGTTGGCATACAATACAGCGATGCCGAACATGGTTTGCGAGCACGCCAGATAGAAGCGGAGTGCGAGAAGAGCCTCACGCGACTGGGCATCGAAACAATCGACCTGTATTATGCCCATGTTGATGACCGGCACACGCCAATGGAGGAAACCCTTGAGGCGTTCGACCGGCTGGTGAGAGCGGGTAAGGTCCGCTTTATCGGTGCCAGTAACTTTCTGGCCTGGCGCCTAGAGGAAGCCCATTGGATCAGCCAGCAGAACGGTTGGGCGGAGTATGTTGGCATCCAACAGCGCTACACCTACCTGCGGCCAAAACCGGGGGCTACGTTCGTTCCGCAAATCTCAGCCAATGAAGATCTGCTCGATTACTGTCGGAACCGAGACATAACCCTGCTGGCGTATTCACCTCTGTTGAGCGGCGCATACACTTGCTCCGACCGTCCCTTCTCGGAGCAATACCTCGGACCGGATGGAAAGGTCCGTCTAGCCACCTTGCGGTCGGTGGCATCCGAAGCTGGAGCCACTCTCAATCAGGTCATCCTGGCCTGGATGGTGCAAGGCGACCCATTGGTAATTCCATTGGTGGCGGCCAGTACGCCGGAGCAAATGGCGGAAAACCTGGCAGCACTGACAGTTGAACTGAACGCTGATCAGATGGCCCGGTTAAATGATGCTACTGCTTGATTAGACAAGTCGTATTCCTCATGAGGGAATTTTAAAATGATCGAGAGACAGCCATTCGGCCGTACAGGCCACATGAGCACGCGCACCATCTTCGGAGCGGCTGCCCTCAGCCGGGTGACCCAGGCCGAGGCCGACCGGACTTTGGATTTATTGCTAGAATACGGCGTTAACCACATCGACACCGCAGTTACGTATGGCGATGCAGAACAGCGCATCGGACCATGGATGGAGCGGCATCGCCGGCATTTCTTCCTGGCCACTAAGACAGAAGCCCGCACTTATCAGGGAGCCTGGGACGAACTTCGCGGTTCGTTGGAGAGGCTACACGTGGATTCCGTGGATTTGTGGCAGATGCATATTCTGGTGGATCCGGAGGAATGGGAAGTGGCGATGGGCCCGGGTGGGGCGTTGGAAGCTTTCATCGAAGCCCGTGATCAAGGGTTGGCGCGTTTCCTGAGCGTGACAGGTCACGGTGTAACCGTCGCGGCGATGCATAAGCGTAGTTTGGAACGCTTCGACTTTGATGCAGTTTTACTGCCTTACAACTATCCGATGATGCAAAACTCTCAATACGCGGCCGATTTCGAGATTCTGATGAGCCTGTGCCAGGAGCGGAATATCGCGGTGCAAACCATCAAGTCCCTTACTCGTGGACCGTGGGGTGATAAGCCACAAACTCGCGCCACTTGGTACGAGCCGTTGGAGGATCAAGCTGATATTGACATGGCAGTGCATTGGGTGCTGGGCAGGTCGGGCGTCTTCTTGAACACAGTAGGTGATATTCATCTGCTGCCTAAAGTATTGGATGCCGCCAGTCGTTTCCAAACAGCCCCATCTGTAGAGGATATGGAAGAGAGAGTGAAAAAGCTAGAAATGACGCCTTTGTTCGTCTAAGAGCTTACATCAAAGGGTGTGATTCTAGCGAGTCTTAGCAGGTGGATCCTCATACTCCGGACCAACGCATAGGTTTTCGACTGGTGTATACTCTCCGGACCTTCAAGGGGAGGAATCATGGATTTTCGATATCTTGGTGAGACCGGCTTGAAGGTGAGCGAACTTTGTTTGGGCGCGTTGACTTTCGGTCGTGAAATCGACGAAGAGACCAGTTGCCAGATAATGGATCGTTTCATCGATGCAGGCGGCAACTTCATTGATACTGCCGATATCTATTCACGCGGTGTATCGGAAGAAATTATCGGTCGTTGGATGAAGAATAAACATCGGGACGATATCATTATCGCCACCAAGGTGCGTTTCCCCATGGGTGAGGGTCCCAACGATGTGGGTCTCAGCCGGAAGCATATCCTGGTCGGTGTTGAAGCAAGCCTACGACGTTTGGACACGGATTACATCGATATTTATCAGGTTCATGCTTGGGACAGCGGCACGCCGTTGGAGGAGACCCTGAGCACGCTGGACAGCTTGGTGCGAACAGGCAAGGTCCGCTATATAGGCGCCAGCAACTTCAGCGGCTGGCAGTTACAGAAGGCGATTGACATGAGCCGGCATATGGGCTGGGAGAAGTTCTCCTGTTTGCAGCCTCTGTACAATCTTCTCGATCGCTCAATGGAGTGGGAACTACTACCGGTCTGTCAGAACGAGGGACTGGGCGTGATTCCCTGGAGCCCGCTGCGCGGCGGTTGGTTGAGCGGCAAATATCGACGGGGTATGACCGCGCCGCCAGAAGGAAGCCGGGTGGAAACGGCGGGGAAATTAGGCTGGAGCGAATCATGGACTGCCTACGATAACGAGCACACCTGGAGCGTGCTGGATGCGCTCTTCGCTGTGGCTGTTGAGACCGGAAAAACACCTGCTCAGGTGGCCCTCAACTGGGTGCTTAATCGTCCTGGTGTCACTGCGCCAATCATTGGCGTCCGCAATCTCAAGCATCTTGAGGATAATCTGGGTGCCACTGGTTGGGCGCTGAGCGATGATCAGATGGATCGACTCAATCAGGTTAGCGACAAGTTGAAGCCCTATCCATACGATATGGCTGACAGAGTGTAAAAAATATGAAGGTACTCTACGCGTTTATTCGCACTGCATTCCACAATGCTTTCATCTACCGGATCGATTTCTGGGTCAGGCTGATATCTATTTTCATAATGATGTACGCCAGCTACTCTCTCTGGACCATCCTCTACCGGCAAATTCCGGACGCATTTGGGATGGACCTCGAGACCATGACCACCTACGGAGTACTTGGAATGATGCTTGGCTCTTTTGTGGACGCAGCCTCCGATGTCTCATACTACATAGCTGAGCAGGTGCGTTTGGGGACATTAGAGCTTGATCTTATGAAGCCGCTTGATTTCATCGTCCACATGTTCTTTATGAATCTGGGGGAGTTTTTTCTCCTGTTGGTGACGAATGGTCTTCCCGGTTTGCTCTTCGCTTATCTCTTCCTGGATTTCAACCCCCCCGTAAGCCCGGAGGCGGGATTGGCATTTCTGATCAGCCTCTTCCTGGGCTACGTGGTCTTCTTTGGGATAAGCTTCCTTATGGGGATGCTGTCCATCGTTACCCTCGACATCCGCAGTTACTCATGGGTATTCTGGTCGGTGGTTCAGTTTGCCTCTGGTCAGCTTGTACCAATCTGGATGTTCCCTCCAGCATTTGCCGCTGTGGTACTGGCTCTTCCTTTCAAGGATATCTATTTTGCGCCAATGTCTATTTACGTCGGCGCGCAACAGGGAAGTCTCGCTGAAATACTGCTCTCTCAGGTTGTGTGGGCGCTAGGTTTAATACTCGCTTCCTGGTTAGTCTGGCAGCGCGTTCAGCGGCGGATCCAGGTACAAGGCGGATAGAGACGATGAAAGTTGTGAGGGCTCTACAGTTTCGCCTCAGGCGTGGGGTTTGGTATGAACTACGCCTTTATTTCAAATTTATTGGGATCGCGATCCGATCTCGGTTGCAATATCGATCCGACTTCTTGTTCGGCATTGCAGGCGTGTTAATTCTCAACCTAGTAAATCTCTCACTCATATGGATATTGGTGGCTCGTTTCCAATCCTTGGCCGGTTGGCAATATTGGGAGATCGTCATGCTTTACGGAACGTTCTTGCTGAGTCACAGTGTCTATGCAGTCTTCTTCTGGCACCTTAGTAATCTGGAAGATGATATCCTCCACGGACGCTTTGATCAGTACTTGGTCCGCCCGTGCAGCCCGCTGCTGCAGTTTTTAGGGCGAGAAGTTAACTATATGGGAGTGGCTGACGTGGTGTTTGCCACTAGCGTCTTTGTCCTTGCGTACCACAATCTCGGGCTCAACTGGACGTCGGTGCAATGGGGCTTTTTCGCAGTGGCGATTTTATCGGGGACGGTAATCGAAACTTGCATCGTCTGGATCATTGGTGCGCTGGCCTTTTGGACAGGGCGTTCTAGGGCGATATTTTTTGTATATATTCGGTTCCAAATCCTTGGCCAGCAGTATCCCATCGATATTTTTGGGATGTGGTTCCGTATTTTCATCACTGGCTTTCTGCCACTTTCCTTCATGAATTACTACCCGCTGACCATATTACTCGATAAACCCAATGCGTTGGGCGTCTATGGGATTGGCTTTCTTTCGCCCATTGTGGCCATCCTTCTTCTTGCGCTTGGAGCTTTGATCTGGCGGCGAGGGTTGGCAGGCTACACTAGCTCTGGCAACTAGAGTAAATGGATTATTGGATAACCGTATGGCGATTATTGAAGTAAAGGACCTATGCAAGAGTTTCAAGGTGCCAGTTCGCAAGGAAGGCCGGCTTGCGGCTGTTCGGAATCTGATTACATTCGAACGAACGCTGAAGACGGCGGTTGATTGCGTAAGCTTCGACATTGAACGAGGGGAAATGATGGGTTATGTAGGCCCAAACGGGGCTGGAAAATCAACAACCATCAAAATGTTAACAGGTATTTTGTTGCCCACCTCGGGAGAGGTGGAGGTCGACGGCTTGGTGCCGCATCGCGACCGGAAGCAGCTTGCCCGGCGCATCGGTGTGGTGTTCGGTCAGAAATCTCAACTCTGGTGGGATGTGCCCGTCATCGAGAGCTTGAGGTTGTTGAAAGAGATATATAGGATACCGACAAGAACCTATAAGACCAACATGGAAATGTTTGGCGAACTTCTCGACCTTCATGAGTTCCAACAAACTCCGGTTCGGCAACTAAGTTTGGGACAGCGAATGCGCTCCGACCTGGCTGCTGCCTTGCTTCATAACCCCGACATTCTGTTCCTCGACGAACCAATGATCGGTGTGGACGTTGTGGCTAAGGAACGATTTCGTACCTTCATCCGGCAGCTAAACCGGGAGCGCCAGGTCACCGTCTTGCTGACCACCCACGATATGTCGGACATCGAGAAAGTCTGTGAGAGCCTGATGATCATTGATCATGGTCGCATCATCTACGACGGGACCATCGCGGGTATAAAGGAGCAATTTGCACATTACCGGGAACTCACAGTGGACTTTGCGGATGGTGTTTCCGAAGTCGAGAGCGATCGAGCGGAACTGATAGAACGCGAAGGACAGCGGGCTCGTTTTCGGTTCAACCGTCACCGTGTCTCTGCATCCGAACTGATCACCGAGTTGGCTGGCAAATACCAGATAAAGGATATAAGTGTTGAAGATACTGAGATTGAGGAGATTGTACGTAAAATCTACCAGCGTTCTCCCAGTGAAAACGGTCCGATCGAATCGTGATCAATCCTTTTGATTTAACCTCGAATTCTTCTACCAGGGTTTACTTGGGCAATCTCTCACGATGGCTCGCGTCACTCCGGACCCAGCCTGGTCCATTACATTACAACAGTGATTAAACTGCCATCATTCTGCGTATAACATAATGAAGAACGAAACGTCGTGCAGGATGAATCCATATGCCTGACATAGACGCTTTGGTGCAGCGCTGGCGGGATGGCGATGAAAGGGCTGCCGAAGCTCTGTATAACTATTATCGGGAATCTACTTTCCGGTTAGCTTATGGCTTGTTGGGAAACCTCGCTGATGCGGAAGAGGCAGCCCAGGATGCCCTTGCTTACGCTCTGGTTAACATACACCGCTATAATCCCCGACGGGCCAGCTTCTCCACTTGGTTGCATACTATCGCTGTCAGCCGGTGCCGAGATCGATATCGTCGTAATCGCCTGAAGAAGTTTTCCTTGACTGCCTGGATAGGAGGGGACGAGGGTCTTTCCGACCCACACCCGGGGCCAGAGCATCACGCCATCCATGCAGAAACAAGTAGCC
>JAUWHR010000079.1 GCA_030605795.1 Anaerolineae bacterium
ACACCCCCCCCACAAAACCAGACCATAGTTGGTTAATTCCCACCCAACAGATAAACGCGCGCTCGCGATCGAATGTCACGGTGTGGTGGGGGGGGGGGCCCCCCCCCCCCACCCCCACATATACCCCTCCCCACTCCTCGAGGGTTTTTTTTTCAGTGCACTCATTCATTTAAAGAAATGGTTGGTTGGCGGGGGAAGGATGGCTCGATTCGGAGAAATGACGGATAAATAGAAATTTATTATTGCACGCTACACATTACCTCTTTGATCTAATAAGTTCCCCCTAATAATCCGGCATACCTCGAGCCATGAGATCAGTGACAATCCTTTTTTTTTTCTGTCCTACAGCCGCTTCCGGCGCTCTGACACCCGCTCGGAAACAATGATGTGGTCAGTAACCTGGCGTCCAAGGGCATGTACGGCATCAGATGAAATAAGCCGGACATGCAGCGGTCCGTCGAAAGGTCCTCTCTCAATGACTTCGATCTTGACATGTAAGGTAAGCCCTAACTGGTCCAAGTAGCGCAGTAAAGCAGGATCATGGTCGGAGACACGAGAGATGTAGGCCTGCTGGCCCACTCGAAGTTGGGTAAGGGGAATCCCCTCTAGTTCCCTGACAGTACCGTCTCGGTCAGGGATAGGGTGACCATGGGGGTCGATATCCGGGTGACCGAGCATGTCGGCGATCCGGTCTTCAAATTCCTCTGAAATCACGTGTTCCAGCCGGTCCGCCTCCAGATGGACTTCATCCCAGGAGTAACCCAGCGCCTCCATCAGGTAACATTCAATCAGACGATGGTGGCGGATGACTTCCAAGGCAATTTTCTCGCCCGCCGGGGTGAGCTTCGCCCCGTGGTAACGCTCGTACCTGACCAGTTGTGGATCCATGGCGGATAGCTTCTTGAGCATACCCGTCACTGAAGCGCGCGCCACGCCCAGCCTTTCTGCCAGCGCTGAGGTACTCACCCGACCCTGGCCCTCTTCCCCCTGGATTTCAAAAATTGCCTTGAGATAATCTTCAACGGCAGAAGAAAGGGTTTTCATGTCCTTACTCTAAAATTAGTCGTGCCTAAAATTACCGCTTCCATTATAGCCACCCGTTATCCGCACGTCAACAACCCAGGTTCCGATCTGCGCTTACCGGTATTACTTCACTCCAATCAACGGGAGTTGAGCAAGCAAGACCCCTGTAGACAGACTCTCCGTACAGAATCATTCGCTAATCCACCATTGGAAGTATTGAATATCCTAAAATTCTATAACACCATCTTAATTTTTTTCAGAGCTTTCAACCAGCATGTTAACCCATCCGACATGTTACTCGAGGTATGAAAACGTAAGGCTAAGTCATATAGGATGACTTACCTGGGAAAAGGTGACTTTCAATACTGGTCGGTTTTACACTGTACCGTTCATGATCATATGAATCCTTTGGCACCAACTTATAGATAGGAGTTCTATGAGTAGGAGGGAAACCGATCCTAAAGATTCTGCTCTACGCGTCCTAGCTGTCACCCAGGGCCTGTGGGGAAAGCGCATCGCCGAGAACATACTTGCCCACGCTCCATCGGAGTGGTTGGTGGAAACGTGGGCGCCGCCGCGCATGATCCCCCCCATTGTCGACGACCCCCAGGATTTCTTACCCCTAGAGCTTCCTGAGGCTGACCTAGTTTTGGCGCTGGGGGAGGTGCCTGGTCTGGCCCAACTGGTTCCTGATATCATCCTACTCACCAGGGCAAGTGCGGTGATCGCACCCATCGACCGCAACGTATCACTCCCACCCGGCCTGGTACGCCAACTAGGCGGATGGTTGGATGAGATAGGCGTTGCTGTCGTCTTCCCCAAGCCCTTCTGCTCGCTTACCGAATCAACCTACAACTGGACCCCACTAGTGACACCCTACCAGAATCCCCTAATTCAGCGCTTTGCCCGGCATTTCGGTAGGCCAAAATATAGGGTAATATTGAACGATGGCCGGATAACGGAAGTCGAAGTGCTGCGCGACTCGGCTTGTGGCTGCGCCCGGCATGTGGCTGAGAAACTGATCGGCACTCCAGTAGATGACGCAATCGAAGAAGCCGGTATGCTGCACCACCATTTCCCATGTCTTGCTAGCATGGAGCGCGACTCCGATTACATGGACACCCTGATGCATGTCTCAGGGAACTTATTAAAAGATGCCATCAAAGATGAAATAAGAGATCATCTATCGGTGACCTATATCCGCCCGGCCGGTTTCGATGGCGGATCTTCAAACTAATGAAGCCAAGGAGAGAGACGCTATGGAGAAACTGATTCTAGAGGTACCGTCGATGTACGCTGATCATCACGTTCTTACGGTTAGGGATGCTCTAACCGACTTAAAAGGGGTTGATGAGGTGTACGCGAGCTCGACATGGAAACAAGTCCTGATTTCCTACGATCCAGCAAAGGTCAAGCCGAAGGCAATTGAAAAGACTCTGGCTGATGCGGGCTATCCGGTCGGCGAGGGTGAAACGCCAATATTGGTAAAGGCGAGCGCTATCAAACGCGACCCGAAGTGGGAAACTCTTGGCGTTCGCACCACCAAGACCAACCAAATCGACATCGATATGTCCGGCGAACACCGCCGCTATTAGAAATGGAGAGCGAGGAGTATGGCTAAGAAGATAAGACTACCTGAGGAAGCTAGCCAAGATGAGGCCTCAATCGCCCTCCTCAAACTAGCCGCCGAGAAAGGGATTGAGACCGCATTTTCGCGCGCCGATGCGATGGCCGCCTGTCCAATCGGCAGTGATGGAATTTGCTGTAAAGTATGCTCGATGGGACCTTGCCGCCTTGTTAAGGAAGGCCAGACAGGGATCTGCGGCGCAACGGTTGGAACCGTTGCAGCCCGTAATTTCGCCCGCATGGTGGCAGCCGGCGCGGCTTCCCACTCCGACCATGGACGTGACCTTGCTTACACTCTGCTGGCTGCCGCTGAAGGGCATGCCCCGGATTACAAGGTACGCGACCCAGCCAAGCTGAAAGAGATGGCTGGTTATTTAGATGTCAAGGTGGATGGCCAGACGACCGAGGAACTAGCTCGTGAAGTCGCATTGGCTGCACTAGCAGAGTTCGGTAAGCCTCAGGGGGAGATCCTCAACTTGAAGAGAGCCCCAGCAAAGCGCCAAGAGGTCTGGCGCAAACTGGGAATTACCCCGCGTAACATAGACCGTGAGATCGTCGAAATCATGCATCGCACCCACGTCGGCAACGACCAAGACGCCGAACACATACTCGATCACGTTCTGCGTGCCGCATTGGGCGATGGATGGGGCGGCTCCATGCTGGCAACAGATCTTTCCGACGTGCTCTTTGGCACACCAGGTCCCGTATTCACCGAAGCCAACTTGGGGGTTCTCAAGGATGACGAAGTCAACATCATCATCCATGGCCACGAACCCACTCTCTCCGAGATGATCGTCGCCGCTACCCAAGACCCCGAGTTGATCGAATATGCGAAGAGCAAGGGCGCTAAGGGAATAAACATAGCTGGCATCTGCTGCACTGCAAATGAAACTTTGATGCGCCAGGGTGTACCCTTGGCGGGTAACTTCCTGCAGCAGGAGCTGGCCATTATCACCGGCTCTGTTGAAGCCATGGTTGTCGATATCCAATGCATCATGCAGAGCCTTGCAGTGCTGTCGGATCAATTCCACACTCTTTTAATCACCACCTCGCCCAAGGCTAAGATCACCGGCGCCACCCATATCGAGTTCGACGAACATCGGGCTATGGAGATTGCCAAGGAGATCGTACGTAAAGCTGTAGACCGCTTCCCAGAGCGTGGAAAGACCGCCATTCCCGACCATCGCGCCAATATGATCCCTGGCTTCTCGCACGAATACATTAATTATGCGTTAGGCGGCTATTACCGCGGCTCCCTCCGCCCTTTAAACGACGCGATCATGTCCGGTCGTATCCGAGGTGTAGTCGCCAATATCGGCTGCAACAACGCCCGTGTTTGCCATGACGAAGTCTTTCGCTACGTAGTCACAGAGTTCCTCAAGAACGACGTACTGGTGGTCGAAACCGGATGCGGAGCTATCGCTAGCGCCAAACAAGGCTACATGACCCCTGAAGCAGCGTTTGAGGTCGCAGGGCCAGGCCTGCGCGAGGTCTGCGAAACCGCCGGTATTCCACCAGTGCTGCACCTTGGTTCTTGTGTAGATAACTCCCGCATCCTGACCGTGCTGGCTCAGGTCGCGACTGAAGGAGGTCTTGGCGAAGACATCTGCGACATCCCCGCCGTAGGTATGGCACCGGAGTGGATGAGCGAGAAGGCTATCTCCATCGCCACCTACTGCGTCGCTTCGGGAGCCTATGTCATCATGGGACACTCCAGCCCTGTTGAAGGGAGTGAAGAAGTAACGCGCATCATCAGCGACGGATGGGAGGAAAAGGTCGGCGGTAGACTTGAGTTCACCAATGACCCTGAGGAAATTGTCCGCCGGTCGCTGGCGCACATCGATAAAAAACGGGCCGAGCTTGGCCTGCCCGAATATGATCCCACCAAATGGGGCAAGAGCGGAGACTGGAGAATAAACCAGCTCCTCGAGCTGCCATTTACAGAACGAATCGAAGCCGCCTACGGTAATCAGGCGGAGTAGGGAGGAGATAAACCATGTCACGTTACATCGCTACTCGCGCCATTCGGGGAGCAAATGCCATTGTAGCCGAAGCTGATGGGCTATTGAATAAGGCGATTGCTGAGAAAGGCGGGGATTTTCCAGTAGCCTTCCCCAATACTGCTTACTACCTGCCCGTTATGTACGGCATGTTAGGTGCTGAGGTTTCCACCCTCGGCCAAATAGAGCCTATACTAGAACACGCTAAGAACCTGCTTCACCCTCTGCCAGATGAACAGCTTTGGACCCCCTACCTAGGCGAGACGCTGGATTGTGGTATGTCAACCCTGCTCGCTGCAGAGGCGATCGAGGCCATCCGGTTTGTCTACGGAGAGCAGCCCGAACCCTACCCTGGCTTGGAGTTGGCCGGGGCGACATCTTTCACCAGCCCCGATAACGGCGGGGGCCCCGCAGCTGACGGTCACTTGAACGGCCCGATAGACGACATCCAGCTCCGCTCATGGGGCATCCAACTAGTGGACGGTCGCATGCCCGGCTTCGCCGCCATCATCGGCGCCGCTCACTCGAACAAAGCTGCCGTCGCCATCATACGCGAGCTCCAAAAAAGGAATATCCTCACTTTCCTCACAGGCAACGTCAACGGGCGGTCGATCATTGACCAGTTGGTCGAAGAAGGAGTGGAGATAGGCTACGACACCTATATAGTGCCTTTCGGGCGCGACACCATCTCCGCCATCTACGCTGCGGGTTTTGCAACCCGCTCGGCCCTCACTTTCGGCGGCATGAAGGGTGGTCAGTGGCGAGAGATTCTGCTCTATAACAAGTTCCGCGTCTTCGCCTTTGGTCTCGCGCTGGGCGAGGTTGACGACTTAAAGTACGCCACCGCGGCTGGAGTGCTCTCTTACGGCTTCCCGGTGATCGCCGATACAATCATCCCCGAGATCCTCCCCACCGGCGTTACCCGCTATGAGCATGTCATCTCCATGCCCTGGAACGAGATTGAAGGCAAGACAGAGGAAGAAAAAGCCGCTAAATTGGTCCAGAAGTGCATTGAGGTGCGCGGGGTCAAAATCCAGATTACCGAAGTGCCCATCCCGGTACCTTACGGCTCGGCTTTCGAGGGCGAGGTGGTCCGCAGAGCGGATATGCGGGTCGAGTTCGGCGGCAAGAACAGCCGCGCCTTCGAATACCTGCTCATGGCCGACAAAGATGAGGTCGAGGACGGCAAGATCGAGCTCATCGGTCCCGGCTTCGAGGAAATCGAAGAGGGCGGCTATATGAATATGGGCATCGTTGTCGAGGTCGCCGGCCGGAAGATGGAGAAGGACTTCGAGCCGGTTCTCGAACGCCAAATTCATTACTTCGTCAACGGCGCCTCCGGCATACAACATATCGGCCAGCGCGACATCGCCTGGATCCGCATCAGCAAGACCGCCGTTGAAAAAGGTCTCACCCTTAAACACTTCGGCGACATCCTGTACGCCCGTTTCCATGGTGACTTTGGCACCATCGTCGACAAGGTGCAGGTGAAGATCATCACTGAACCCGATCTATACGCTGAATGGCTCGAAAAAGCTCGAGCGGCTTACGACGAACGCAACGTGCGCATCGGTGCGATGACTGACGAGAGCGTGGAAGAGTTCTACTCCTGCACCCTGTGTCAGTCCTTCGCCCCCGACCACGTTTGCGTCGTCAGCCCCCAGCGCCTCGGCTTGTGCGGCGCTTACAACTGGCTGGACTGCAAAGCCTCTTTCCAGATCAACCCCACTGGTCCTAACCAGCCGATCCGTAAGGGCCAATGCCTGGATCCGGTGAAGGGATACTTTGTTGGGGTCAACGATTACGCAAAGTCAGGTTCTCACGGCTCGGTAGAAATGGTGGCGATGTACTCCATCATGGAAAACCCAATGACCGCTTGCGGCTGCTTCGAGTGCATCATGATGGTCATCCCCGAAGCTAATGGCTTCATGATCGTCAGCCGTGAAGATACCAGCATGACCCCGGCCGGGATGACTTTCTCCACCCTAGCCGGCATGGCTGGCGGCGGCCTGCAGACGCCGGGAGTGATGGGCATTGGCAAGTTCTACATCATCAGCCCGAAGTTCATCCCAGCAGATGGTGGTTTCAAACGGGTGGTTTGGATGTCGTCAATCTTCAAGGAACAAATGGCTGAACAACTCAAGCAGGTCGCTGAGCGTGAGGGCGACCCTGACTTGATCGATAAGATCGCCGATGAGCGCATCTGCACCGACGTCGAGGGACTGCTCAAGCACTTGCAGGAGAAAGGCCACCCGGCATTGACAATGGAGTCGCTGTTATAAAAAAAATAATAGGGAAAAGGGATTGGGGATTAGGGATCAGGCATACAACACTGAATCCAAATCCCTAATCCCTGATATACCTTTTGTATGGAGGATTTAAACCCTATGACCATCGAAATCCCCAAGGAGAAGTGGACCGGTTCTGTGTGTGAGGTCACATTTGGTGCCACAGCTGATGAGGGCGGGACCCGCTCGCGCACCTTGACAGTTGGCGGCGAGACTGCTATGCCCTTCCTACACTTCGAAGGCGTGACCCCCAACCCCCCTGCTCTGGCCCTGGAAATCCGCGATCGCAAACCTGATGACTGGTCGCCGTTACTGCACCAGGCCTGGGGGGAGGCAATGGAGGATCCCGGTGAGTGGGCAAAAGCTGCTGAAACCGCCGGCGCCGACATGATCTACCTGGCACTCAGTCTGACGACCGCCGATGGTGAACCCAACACCCCCGAGAACGCACGGGCTGTAGTACGCAAAGTTTTGCAGGCCTCCGGTCTTCCACTGGCCGTTGCCGGCCCGGGTCAGGCAGAAGTCGACAACCAACTGCTCGTGCCAGTCGCCGAGGAGGCTGAGGGCGAGCGCCTGCTGCTCGGTATCTGCGAGGACAAGAACTACCGTACTATCGTGGCCGCGGCGTTAGCCCACAACCATCTAGTACAGTCCAAGACTCCCATGGATGTCAACCTATCCAAACAATTAGTAATTCTAATCCATGACATGGGATTGCCCCTCGAGCGCATCATTATGGACCCGACAACCGGTGCACTCGGATACGGGTTCGAATATGGCTACTCGGTCATGGAGCGCTTGCGGCTGGCTGCCTTTCAGGGCGATTCGATGACTCAGCAGCCGATGCTCGTCAATCCAGGCTTTGAAACCTGGAAGGTCAAGGAATCCAAGGTCGGCGAGGGTGTGCCCGAGAACTGGGGCGATTGGGATCGTCGAGCGCAGGAATGGGAGGCGATCACCGCCACCACACTGATCCACTCCGGAGCCGACATCCTGGTGCTTCGGCATCCCGAGAGTCTGCACCGGGTACGGACCGTCGTTGACGCCCTGGTAAACCCAGCCGCGACAGCGTAACACAGGCGGAGGTAAAAAATGGCGTTATCTGGTCTTGAAATTTATAAACTCTTACCACAGACTAACTGTAAGGATTGCAACTACCCCACCTGCCTAGCCTTTGCCATGAAGTTGGCCGCCAAGCAGGCTGCGCTCAAAGATTGCCCACACGTCAGCGAGGAAGCGAAGATTAAACTTGAGGCCGCTTCCGCCCCGCCCATAGCTCTGGTTACTATACAAGGTGGAGAAGGTGAAGTGCAGGTCGGTAACGAGACCGTCCTCTTCCGCCATGAGAAAACCTTTTTCCATAGGCCGGGACTTTTCTGGCGCCTGCGTGATAATGACGATATTGATGAACTCAAACGCAAAGCGGCTGAGGCTGACGCCTATACGGTGGACTACGTTGGCATCGATCTCCACCTGGACGGTTTCGCGGTCGAGGCCGCTTCGAGCGACCCGGCGGCTTTTAGTGCCGCCGTATCAGCCATATCATCCGTCAGCAAGAAACCTTTGATCCTGCTCGCCCCAACCGCAGATCTGGCCAAGGCCGGCCTTGAAGCAACAAACGGTGCCCGGCCGCTGCTCTACGCCGCCGACCAGGATAACTGGGAGACGATGGCTGATGTCGCCAAACAGGCTGGTACCCCACTCGCCGTGCGCGCTGACACGCTCGAAGCTCTGGCTGACCTAACTCAGAAGCTGAAGCAAGCTGGTGTAGAAGAGTTAGTGCTCGACCCAGAGGTTTCAGGCTACCTGGACTCCCTTGAACGCCTGACAACCCTCCGCCGCTTAGCGCTCAAGAAGACTTTTCGTCCATTAGGTTACCCCATTATCACCTTCCCCGGCACCAACGGAGAGATCGATGAAACCTTGCTCGCTGCCGAGCACATCGCCAAGTACGGTGGCCTGATCGTGCTCGAAGAGTTCAACCCGGCCAGCCTATACGCACTATTGGTCCTGCGCCAAAACATCTACACCAACCCGCAGAAGCCGATCCAGGTGCAACCTGGGGTGTACGAGATCAATTCGCCGGACAAGGATTCACCCTTGATGGTTACCACTAACTTCTCCATCACCTACTTCTCCGTAGCCAACGAGATTGAAGGATCCGGCCGACCCGGATGGTTGCTGGTTACCGATTCGGAGGGCATGAGCGTGCTTACCGCCTGGGCGGCCGGTAAGTTCGACGCTGAGCGTGTCGCCAAGGACGCCAAAGCCTTCAATGTCGAGGAGAAAGTTTCCCACCACAAGGTGATCATCCCCGGCCACGTGGCAGTGATTTCAGGCGAATTGGAGGAGGAGATGCCAGGTTGGGAGATCATGGTCGGCCCGCGCGAAGCAGTTGACATCACCTCCTACCTGAAAGCGATGTGGCCAAACTGAAATCCTGTCCCCTTGGATGTACAGGCGTGCCGCTAAAGGAAATCATTCCCGGCCGTCTAAAATAGCTAACAGTGCCAAGCACTAAGCGGCGTTTGAACAAAAATGGTAGTCTTCTCAAAGCAGGACAGAGGCCCCTATTTACCAGACGGAGCGCTGAGGTTTCCGCTTGTGGCAGCGACCCGTCAAGGCCAATCTATTACTCAACGCACCTCCAACCACAATCGGGTGGAGGATTATCCGACCAATTTCGCCTACAATAATATCGATAGTAAACTACAGGAGGCCGTGCTGCCTTCCAACGCTCAGCGGGAATTACTATCTTGGCTTCTCATAAAGTGACCCTCCTACCATCGAACATAACTATCGAGGTGCCCACCGGCACCTTGATCTCCGAGGTCATCCAGCAGTCGGGCCTGGAATTCATTCAACCATGCGGTGGGCAAGGTCGCTGCGGGCGCTGTGCGGTGATTATTGAGAAAAACGGGGTACGCCGGCGATCCACGATCCGCCTTTCAGCCGAGGACCTGGACGCCGGGTACGCGTTGGCCTGCCAAACCGTGATCGAAGGCCCCACAACAATTACTATCCCCGAGCAGGAGCGGATCGAGCGCCGCCTGGTGACCGCCAAGACCGCTCGTAAAGTTGAACTGCCCTTTGAATACGATCCTGCAGCCTTGCAGAGCGTTCAGGCCTTTCAGGTCAGCCTGCCGCCCCCTTCGCTGCAGGACAATCTAGATGACCTATCCCGCCTGGAGAAAGCCCTGGCGGATCATGGATATACTCCACTCGACATTCCCCTGGCTACGCTTCGTCGTCTAGGAACGACCCTGCGAACAGCTGAATGGTCGCCTTGGGTAGTGATCGAAACTCAAGCGCCAACCTCCGGCCCAGCACGTCTGATTGACTTGAGCTCGGATCCAATTCGGCCGATCGGTCTGGCAGTCGACATTGGCACCACAACTGTAACCGCCTTCCTGGTCGATCTGACCACCGGTCAGGTCATGAATTCAGCCGCTGAGTACAACAGCCAGATCGCCCGCGGCGAGGATGTGATCTCACGCATAATCTACGCCGAGAAAACTGATCTCAATGAGTTGGGAGAGCTTGTACGCCAAACGATAGATACTCTTCTCGAGCGGCTAAAGCGGCGAACCGGCGTACCGCCGGAGGGTATCCACAAGGTAACCGTATCCGGCAACACAACCATGATCCATCTCTTTCTCGGCTTGCCGCCGTCCTCGATCCGCTTGACACCATACATACCCACCGTCAACTTCCCGCAATCCTACCTAGCCGCAGAATTAAATCTCGGAGTACACCCCCAGGCTTCAGTCCTCTGCCTACCCGGCGTGGCTTCTTACGTCGGCGCCGACATCAGCGCCGGTGTGCTGGCCTGCGGCCTGACCGATGTCGATGAACTAACCCTGTTTATCGACATCGGCACTAATGGTGAGATGGTGCTCGGTACCCGTGATTGGATGGTGGCCTGCGCCTGTTCCGCTGGTCCCGCTTTCGAAGGCGCCGGGGTGGTGGATGGTATGCGCGCCACGGCGGGTGCCATCGAAGAAGTATGGATTCATTCGGAAACCTTCGAGCCCACGATTCGGGTTATCGGGAATGTCTCGCCGCGAGGAATTTGCGGCTCGGGGCTGATCTCAATCCTGGCTGAGCTATTCGTCACTGGTGTTGTAGACAAAGCCGGAAATGTTAAATTAGACCTAGATACTCCCCGCGTGCGACGGGGTGAACATGGGCCGGAGTACGTCGTCGTTTGGGCTGATGAAACCGAAACCGGGCGCGATATCGTCCTGACCAAGGTAGATGTGGACAACCTTATGCGAGCCAAGGCCGCGATCTACGCCGGCTTTAGCGTTCTTGCCGCCAACGTCGGCGTTGATCTTGCCGATGTGCAGCAGGTGCTTATCGGTGGAGCATTTGGGCAATACATCAACGTTGAGAACGCGATCAAGATCGGATTGCTGCCCGACCTACCCTGGGATCGGTTCCATTTCCTCGGCAACACATCCGTCTTAGGAAGTTATATGGCACTACTCTCACGGCAGGCATGTGAGCAGATGCGGGACATCGCCCAGGGGATGACTTATATCGAGCTCTCGGCTGACAACACCTTCTTCGAAGCTTTCACCGCCGCCCTATTCCTACCCCACACCGAAATCAACCGCTTCCCAAGCGTGGCTATGGTTTGGGAGCGTCATAGACAGGATTGAGATCAGGACGTGGGAGAACAACCCAGGGAGCAGGAATAAGGATAATGGCAGGGATTAGGGATCAGGGATTGGTGATTGGGAAGCAGAAGAGTGACCACTTGAATCTACTCCCGAAATACGCGGCTACGCGAGGCGGTATTGATGACCAGGATAATTGCTCTGGCAGGTAAAGGCGGTACGGGTAAGACCACCATCGCCGCGCTTCTGATCCGGTCGCTCTTGCCGCGTGCTCGAGGTCCGCTGCTGGCCATCGATGCCGACCCATCCTCCAATCTACACCTTGCGCTGGGGTTGCCAATGCCGACTACGGTGGGTAAGATCCGGGAAAAGATGTCGGAGATGGCAGTGGCTAGTCAATTGGGTATTGCCATAAGCCGGCAGGATCACCTGAAACATGAGATCCATTTAGCTCTCGAAGAGGATGAACGGTTCGACCTTCTCGCCATGGGTCGACCGGAGGGCCCGGGCTGCTACTGCGCCTTCAACCACATGTTGCGGGAGATCATCGACAAATTCAACCAAAACTATGACTTTGTGGTGATCGACAACGAAGCCGGTATGGAGCACATCAGTCGCCGCACCACCCGCGATGTCAATCTGCTACTGCTGATCACCGACCCCACCATCCGCGGTGTGCGGGCCGTGTCGGAGATGGCCAAACTAACCCAGGAACTTGATGTAAACATTCACCGGATGATGCTTATCGTCAACCGGCTGCAGGGTGAGCTGCCCCAGCCGCTTCAAGAAGCAATCGACGACCTCGATCTTGAGGTGGCGGCTTTAATCCCGGCCGACGAGAACGTCAACCAATTGGATGCCATGGGTCAACCGCTAGTACAACTAAATGGTGAATCGCCGGCCTTCCAGGCTGTTGAGACTTTGACTGACCGAATCTTGAGCTCGCTATAAGGATCAAAGCGAGTTCGCCACCAACACCAGAGGAGAGGATTGATGTACAAGATCGGAGAGAACATTCACATCATCTCGCCAAAGGTCAAGCAAGCCCTGAAAGATCGGGATGGGAGCTTCTTTGTCATGCTGGCCCAAAAGCAGAAAGAAGCTGGGGCTGACGCGATTGACCTGAACATCGGACCGCGCAAGAAAGACGGACCGGAAGTTGTGGACTGGCTGCTTGATTGTATGCAGGAAGCCGTACCAGGAATGACGATTTCGTTCGACACCACCAACTTGGCTGCTATCGAAACCGGTCTCAAGAGGGTGGGCTCCAACGCCATCATCAACTCCACCTCCGCCGAGGAGGAGCGACTTACCAACGTGCCGCCATTGGCTGCAAAATACGACGCTAAACTTATCGCGCTCTGTCTGGAGAAGAGCGGCATCCCGGTCAGCGCCGATGCCCGCCTGACGATCGCCATGGAAAAACTCTTCCCGCGCGCCCAGGAAGTGGGCTTACCGATGGAGAATCTCCTTGTTGACCCGCTAATCCTAACCGTTTCTGGCATGCAAGAGTACGTCCCGGAGGCCATCGAGACAGTTCGCATGCTCAAGATGGTAATGGACCCTCCACCGATGACTGTCGTCGGTCTCTCAAATGTGGCCAATCAGGTCCCGTACAAGATGCGTCCTCTGCTCAACCGAGTGTACATGGTCATGCTTATGTCGGCCGGCCTCGATGCTGCTATCCTCGATCCGCTTGACAATGAACTAATGGAAACCATTCGGATCGTGGAGCAGCGCGACGATGGCACACCAGTCGGCGCTTTATACTTGAAGCTGTTCGACGCCGTGGAAGCTATGGAAGAGCTCCAGCTAGACCAAGTGGACATGTCGGACTCGGCTCAGGCGGATATTTGGAGGACTGTCCAGGTGCTGCAAAATAAAGTCATCTATACCGACTCTTACCTACGTCTTTAGCTAACCGCTTTCAGCCATCAACCTTTAATGTCTCTGATTTCTCACCCGGGATCCTTACCCTGATCGAAATCTTTCAAAGCTGACCGCTGATTGCTGATAGCTGATCGCCTCTTACAAGGAGTAAACGCATGGCTAATACCGATTCACCGCTTAACATTGAGGAACTACTGGCCAAGGCCGAGCAGCCCTCGGCAGACGCCATGAGGCTCCACCCTTTCTACCGTGGGAAGGTGGAAGTTGCCCTCAAAGCTCGGGTGCGTGACTTTAACGACTTCGCCATTTGGTACACCCCCGGCGTAGCCGCCCCGTGTCGTGCAATCGCTGAAGACCCGGAATTAGTGTACGAGCATACTCATAAATGGAACACCGTAGCCGTGGTTTCCGATGGTACACGTGTACTCGGCTTGGGCGACATCGGCCCCAAAGCCGGCCTGCCAGTAATGGAAGGCAAAGCGCTGTTATTCAAGTACCTGGGCGGCGTCGACGCCTGGCCGATCATGCTCGACACCAAAGACCCGGACAAGATCATCGAGACCGTGCTCTTGATCCAACCTGGTTTCGGCGGGATTAATCTGGAGGACATCTCCCAGCCCAAGTGCTTCCGGATACTGGACACCTTGCGCGAACGGGCGGAAATCCCCGTCTGGCACGACGACCAGCAAGGCACAGCCACCGTCACCCTAGCAGGATTAATCAACGCCCTAAAGGTTGTCGGCAAGAAACTTGAACAAGTACAGATCGCCTTCATCGGCGTTGGTTCTTCAAACGTGGCCAACGCCCGCCTGATCTACGCCGCCGGCGCCACCCCGGCGCTGTGCCGTATGGTCGACAGCAAAGGCATCCTGCACAAAGAGCGCAAGGACCTTGAACAGCGCAAAGCCGAGTACGTGGACAAATGGAAGTTCTGTCAAATAACCAACGAGGAAGGTCGCCAGGGCGGCATCTCTGAAGCCATGGAAGGCGCCGACGTGGTTATCGCCCTTTCCAAACCGGGTCCGGGCATACTTCAAACAGATTGGATCCGCATGATGGCCAAGGACGCCATCGTCTTTGCCTGCGCTAACCCGGTACCTGAGATCTGGCCCTGGGAGGCCAGGGAGGGCGGGGCAGCCATCGTGGCTACCGGACGCTCCGACTTCCCCAATCAGGTCAACAATTCGCTGGGCTTCCCCGGTATCTTCCGCGGAACACTGGATGTGCGCGCTACAACGATCACCGATTCGATGTGCTTCGCTGCAGCCAACGAACTTGCCGACATGGCCGTCGAGCAAGGTTTAAGCGCCGAGCACATCCTGCCCACAATGGACGACTGGCAAGTCTTCCCGCGCGAAGCCGCGGCGGTGGCCGCCAAGGCAGTCGAAGAGGGAATCGCTCGCAAACCAATGACCTACGAGGAAGAGCTCAAGAACGCCGGAGAGATCATCCGCCGCTCGCGTGATCTGACAGCAAATATGATGGCCGAAGGTTTTATCGCTGAAGCCGATTAGTAAGGGCAAGCCTAGATAAATTAACCACAACCGTTCTCTGCAGCCTTCCAGCAGGCCTCTCAGTAACTATGCACACTTGATCATCCGTGAGGTCATCAGCATTGGAAATTAAGACTGACAAGGAGAGACCTGCTCTAGCGCCTATGCCAAAGATAGAGGGCCTTGCCGTTCCGATTAATTGGGGCTTAGCTCAAACCGACGACTGCAACCGGGCTTCAATAGAAGCCTATTTCGGAGCGGACAGTGTGATCCTGGCGCCCACTGATCGTGTGAGGAAGTCCGCGGCATAGGCAAGGCAGACCCAACCCCTCACGCCGCTCAGCTCCGACCGCCAGGAGAAAATCAGCTGTCAGAGTTATCAGCGTGCGATGAAGAAAGACCCCCGCCCTGCATGACTAACTTCACTATTCGGTCACCCGGCAGGGGTCTACCCTCTTGGATAGGAATTGATATATTGCTATAGCTATTACCAACACCCAGCGCTGATTGGACTGGGCTCACTCTTATAATATAAAGATCTAGGGAATGATAATGCGGCAGCTGGCAATGCCTGGTGACGTCACCGAGAAACCGAATAGTGTGCTGATCATCGGTGGAGGCGTGGGCGGCATGCGGGCCGCCATTGACCTGGCTGAAGCCGGAATCCACACATACCTCTTAGAGACCTCACCCTCCCTTGGGGGCCGTGTCGCTCAATTGGGGTTCATGTTCCCCACCCACGACTGCGTGCTATGCCGAGGAACCTCAGACCACGGCTTCGGTTGCACTCGACCCTCAATCAGCCCGGTCCTGATGGATCAGAATCGACACCCCAACATCACCGTCTTGACCTCCACCGATCTGGTAAGCTTCGAGGGGGAGGCGGGAGATTTCAAGGTCGGGTTGAGGGTTCGCCCTCAACTCGTCGATCCGCAATTGTGCATTAACTGTGGACGCTGCGCTGAAGTGTGCCCAGAGATCCGGCCAAGCGGCTTCCAACTCGGCTTGAGCATCCGCAAGGCCATCGACAAATCCGCACCGCGCTCCGTTCCCAATACCTACTACCTGCTGGAGAAGGTTGAGCGTTGCGACGAGTGCCGCAAGTGCGTTGAGGTTTGCCCTACCGACGCGATCGACCTGGGAGCCCAGCCCCACGAGCTTGAGATTCATGTCGGTGCGGTGATCCTGGCGATGGGCTTCCAGCCGTTTGATCCGGATGAGATGCCCGAATTGGGCTACGGTCGCATCCCGAACGTGATCACCTCGATGCAGTACGAGCGCTTAGCCTCCCGTTCCGGCCCGACCGAAGGTATCGTCAGCCGTATCTCCGATGGGAAGATGCCCAAGCGGATTGCCTGGCTACAGTGCGTCGGCTCGCGCGATCAGCTCAATCCCTACTGCTCATCGATCTGCTGCATGTACGCCACAAAAGAGGCCATGCTGGCCAAGCAGCGCATCCCAGAAGTCGAGTGCCACATCTTCACCATGGACGAACGCGCCTTCAGTAAAGAGTATAACCACTACTACGTGAAGGCGCGCGATGATCTTGGCATCCGCTATACTCGTTGCCGCATCTCTGCCGTCGACGAAGACCCGGCCACTGGCGAGGTGATTCTGCGCTATCCGACCGGTCGTATGCACGACGAGGCAGCCCCAGGTCAGGGAGCTATACAGGAAGATCACTTTGACCTGTTAGTGCTGGCTGTCGGCGTTCGTCCGCCGGCAAAAGCGGTCGAAATCGCCCGGGTCTTAGGCATCGAGCTTAATGAATATGGCTTCTGCCAAACTGACAAATTCTCCCCGCTGGATACCTCCAGGCCTGGGGTGTTTGTATGTGGTGCTTTCGCCTCACCCAAGGAAATCGCCGAGACGATCCTCGACGCCTCCGGCGCGGCTGCAGAGGCGATGCGCATCATGCGTGACAACCTAGGTAAACGAACCTTCAGCCGGTCGCGACCGTTCCTAACCGTTGATGGGGCGCCGACTGAGCGGGTGATCAGCGCCCAGCCGCCAGCCATCGCGATTGCGCTCTGCGGCTGCGCGGGTGAGATTTCCAACGTGGTCGACCTACAGGCAGTCGCCGACTACGCGGCCGCCTTACCAAAAGTTGAGAAGGTCGAGATCCTCCCGCTAGCCTGTTTCCAAGCTGGACAGGAACGTTTGATCGAATTGATCACCCAAGGCAGGACCAATCGCTTAGTGATCGGGGCCTGCAGCCACCGCACCCACGAGCCACTCTTCCAGCGGCTGATGACCGAGGCCGGGCTTAACCCTTATCTGGTCGAGATGGTTAATCTACGTGAACATTGTGCCTGGGTCCATCCGAACGATCCGACTGGAGCCACGCACAAAGCGTGTGAATTGATTCGCATGGGCGTCGAGCGGGTACGTCATTCACAACCAATCTACAAACAGGAGCGCCAGCCAGTGCGTGCGGCACTGGTAATCGGCGGCGGGTTATCCGGAATGACTACCGCCCTGGCCATCGCCGACGCCGGCTATGATGTTCACCTGGTTGAGAAGAGCGAGGAACTGGGCGGCAACCTGCGCCACATTTACTACGCCGCCGAGGGCGATAACCCACAGCGATTGCTGCGCGATCTTGTCAATCGTATCCTCGGCCACGAGCGAATTACTCTCTACCTACGCAGCCAGGTAACGCGCCACACCGGCAGCGTCGGCGACTTCCGCGCCACCATCCGGAGTGAGCTGGCTGATGGCACACATCGGGAGCATGAGATCCGTCACAGCGTCGTCACCTTGGCTACCGGCGGCCTAGAGGCTGGAGGCAATCAGTACCTGCTGGGACAGGACCCACGTGTGTTACGCCAGTCGGAAATGGAGGATATCCTCGCCCACCAGCCCGAACGTGCTGCCCGGCTGCGCTCGGTGGTGATGATCCAATGCGTCGAGCCAGAAGGCGGGGTTAAGTATTGCTCGCGCATCTGCTGCACCAACACCATTAAAAACGTGTTACGCCTTAAAATGCTCAGCCCAGACTGCCAGGTAGTGATTCTGTATAAGAATGTCATCACCTACGGCTTCCGCGAGAAGTACTATCTGGAGGCGCGGCGACGTGGCGCGCTCTTCGTTCGCTATACAGATTCTGATCCACCCAAGGTGAGCCTTGAGCCGCGCGGCGCCCGCCAGGCTCTAGTCGTCTCAGTTAATGAGCACATCTTCGGCAAAACGCTGGTCTTCGAACCCGATCTGTTGGCGCTGAGCATGTCGATCCAACCCTCACCGGATACAGCTAAGCTGGCGGAGATGCTTGGCCTGCCTCTCTCACCTGAGGGTTTCTTCCTCGAAGCCCACCTGAAGATGCGACCGATGGAATTCGCTGACGACGGCATCTTCCTAGCCGGGATGGCGCATTATCCCAAATTCATCGAGGAATGCATCACCAACGCGTTAGCATGCGCCGGAAGGTCCCTGACTTTTCTCAGCCGACCGAGCATCCAACTCGGCGGCGTGGTGGCTGAAGTTGATTCCGAACGCTGCACAGGCTGCCTGACATGCATTCGCACCTGCCCCTTTAGCATCCCCGAGATGCGCGACGACCGTAATGGCATCGGTGACTTGGGCGGAGCAGCCTGGATCGACCCTGCTCGTTGCCACGGCTGCGGCACATGTACCGCCGAGTGCCCGGCCAACGCCATACAGTTGCTGCACTATCGGGATGAGCAGATACAAGTCGGACTTGGTCATTGGCAGGTACCCCTTCAACAACTGTCTGTTGATTAGGGAGCGTGGGTTACCTATGTTTCAAGTCTATACATCTGTCGAATGATGCACCTTACCACTCACCATCATCCTTCGATAAACCCAGGAGGTCAGTAAACGACTCACCACCTGCTCGAACGACGCCCTGGAACTCTAACCGAGATATAAGCAATGACACCTTCGAATGACTTTATCCCCGAGATAACCATCTTCACCTGTATCTATTGCGGTTACATGGCTGCCGACACGGCCGGCTCACTGCGATTGGAGTACCCGTCCAACATCAAAATCGTTCGCCTGCCCTGCACCGGCAAGACCGACATCCAATATCTGCTGAATGCTTTCGAAGAGGGCGCTGATGGCGTTTACATCGTAGCCTGCAGTCTTGGGAACTGCCATCATGAGCATGGCAATGAGCGCGGCTTGGCGCGGATGAAGCGTACCAGGGAAATCCTAGAGAGAATCGGGCTAGAGCCTGAACGACTAGATATGTTTTTCGTCTCGGGCGGCATGGGCGCCACCTTCGCCAAGGTTGCCCACGAGATGAATGAGCGCATCCAGCAATTGGGACCCAACCCCCTCAAGCAGGCGCCTCCCGCCCCTTCACCCCCGCAGCCCCCGCCAGCACCCTCCTAGCGCCCCCCGTATAACCTGGAAACCACAAGCCTAGTTCTCATCCACCGTTAGAAAACACGGCGCGAGGTTGCTTTATTAGAGTATATGACCAAAAAAAGCCGGCCGCCTAGGTGACGGTAACAGAAAAACTGGACGAAGTTTGTCCATTCTAGGAGTGACATCCTGCACTGGAGCACAGACCGATGCAACCATATATAATAAACATTGTCGTCGAGCCTTCCGTTGGCAGCCAATTCACTCACCAGCGGGGCTCCTAGCTACGGGAGGGGCGTACCTTGTCTCGACTCGGTGCGCAGGCAGACACCCTCGACCGAGCAACCAAAACCGGCGACCCCGCTCCTGTTGGAGCGGTACTGGTCGTCGGTGGTGGTATTGCCGGTATGCAGGCCAGCCTCGATCTGGCCGAGCAAGGCTACCTCGTCCACCTGGTAGAGAGCAAGTCCGCCATCGGTGGGCACATGGCCCAGTTTGACAAGACCTTTCCCACCAACGACTGCGCCATGTGCACTATCAGCCCTAAGCTCGTCGAGACCGGCCGCCACCTCAACATCGACCTGATGGTCGACACTGAAGTTCTCGAAGTCGAGGGCCAACCCGGCGACTTCACTGTCACCCTACGCCACAAACCACGCTACATCAATATCGATAAATGCGTCGGATGCAATGACTGCACCGATGTATGTCCAGTGATCCTGCCCGACCCCTTTGATGAGGGCCTCAGCCAGCGCCGCGCGGCATACAAGCTCTATCCCCAGGGCGTCCCTATCGCCTACGCCATCGAGAAACTCGGCATCTCACCTTGCCGTGATGCCTGCCCTGCTGGCCAACGGGCGCAAGGCTACATCGCCCTTATCCGTGAAGGGCGCTACGAGGATGCGCTGCGAGTCATCAAGGAAGATAACCCTTTTCCGGGCATCTGTGGCCGCATTTGCAACCACCGCTGCGAGGACGCTTGTAACCGCGGATTAATCGACGAACCGATTAACATCCGCGCTCTGAAACGCTTCGTAACAGATAAGGTATATCAACAGCCTCGAAAACCCGTCCCAGCAGTCGAGCGGGTCTATCCCCACCGAGTGGCTATCATCGGCGCTGGACCGTGCGGCTTAACCGCCGCGCAAGACCTGACCAAGCTTGGCTACGGCGTGACCGTCTTAGAAGCCCTGCCTGTAGCTGGCGGCATGTTGCGTGTCGGGGTGCCCGAATACCGATTACCCACCGAGATCGTCGAGCGCGAGATCGCCGACATACTTGATTTGGGAGTCAACCTGCAACTCAACACCATGGTGGATGACCTGGACCAACTGTTTGAGGATGGATTCGAAGCCGTCTTGATAGCGGTCGGCGCCCATGAAGGGATCCGTCTGCCGATCCCGGGCGCCGACCTCGACGGCGTGATGATCAATACCCTATTCCTGCGCGATGTACGCTTGGGTAAACCTCCCCCCCTCGGTAGGGTTGTCTTGGTGCTCGGCGGTGGAAATGTGGCTATCGACTGCGCCCGCACGGCTGTTCGACTGGGCGCTGAAGTCCATATGGCCTGTCTTGAATCCCGTGAGGGGATGCCTTGTCACTCGTTGGAGGCGGACGCTGCTGAAGCCGAGGGGGTGATAATCCACCCCGACCGTTCCTTCCTGCGAATCATCGACAACGGGAGGGGTCATGCAGCGGGAGTTGAGTGCGCCCGGGTGACCCACTTCGAATTTGACTATGAGGGCCGCTTATCAGTTGAAACCGAGCCCGGTTCAGAGCATGTGATAAAAGCCGACACGGTTATCTTCTCCGTTGGTCAACGCGCCGGCTTGGCTTTCATCCCCGATGACGCTGGTGTTGGCATCACCCAAAACCGCACCATCGCCATCAACCCCAACACCATGGCTGCCACCCGCACCGGCGTGTTTGCCGCTGGCGACAGCGTTTCCGGTACCGCGTTCGTGATCGAAGCGGTCGCCTCCGGACACACCGCGGCTAAAAGTATTCATCGCTACCTTCAGGGGGAAGACCTCGAACCTCCCCCTAAGCCGGATTTACCAGTTGTCAAGTTCACCCGTGCTGAACTCCAGGAGCGCGTGGCTCACGGCGAGTTCCATCCGCAAGGCCGCGTCCCAATGCCTGAACTCTCCATCGAGGAACGTCTGGATGGTTTCCAGGAGATCGAGCATGGCTACACTGACGAACTCGCTCAGGCCGAAGCCGCTCGCTGCTTATCGTGCGCCATCTGCTCCGAATGTCTCTCATGCCAATACGCCTGCGGGCGGGATGCAATCGACCACGATATGGTTGAATGGATCGAGCAGGTGCGGGTCGGCGCGGTGATCCTGGCCCCGGGTTATCAGATCTACCAAGCTGAACTTTCGCGTGAGTACGGTCTGGGCCGTTATCCCAACGTGATCACCGCCCTCCAACTGGAGCGCTTGCTCTCCGCATCTGGCCCGACTGAGGGTCACGTACAGCGCCCTTCAGACAGCGCTCCCGCGCGCAGGATTGCTTTCTTACAATGCATTGGGTCGCGCGACCAAAGCCACGACTATTGCTCGGCCGTATGCTGTATGTATGCTACTAAAGAAGCGGTGATGATCAAGGAGCACGACCCCCAAGCCCAAGTTCACGTCTTCATGATGGACATGCGGGCTTACAGCAAGGGCTACCAGGCTTACTACCGTCGTGCTCGGGAACAATATGGCGTTGAGTACACCCGTTGCCGCATCTCGGAACTGAAAGAGGATCATGAGACCCAGAACCTGATCGTGCGCTATGTAAGGGATCAGGATGAAGCCCAATCCCCAATCCCTGATCCCCAATCCCAAATAGTCGAAGAGTCTTTTGACCTGGTCGTTCTTTCGGTGGGAATGGAAATATCCGACTCGGTCCGGCAATTAGGCCGTGAGTTGGGCGTCGAGTTAGACGAGTATGGCTTCTGCCACACGACGCTCTTTAACCCATTGGAGACCTCTCGCCCGGGCATCTACGCTGTCGGTCCGTTCCGGGAGCCGAAGGACATCCCTGAATCGGTGGTCGACGCCAGCGGAGCCGCCGCCCGAGCGGCTGGCTTGCTCTCCGCAGCCCGGCATACCCTTACCCACACAATGGAGTACCCACCCGAACGTGATGTGAGCGGCGAGGAGCCAAAGGTTGGAGTGTTCGTCTGCCACTGCGGATCAAACATCGGCGGTTATCTGGACGTGCCGCAGGTGGCCGAGCATGTTCGATCGCTTCCTGGCGTAGTTCACGCTGAGGATAACCTGTACACCTGCTCCCAGGATACAATTGCCCACATCACCGAAACGGTCAAGGAACTGGGGCTGAATCGGGTAGTTGTAGCCTCCTGCTCCTCCCTTACTCACGCTCCGCTTTTCCAGGACAGCATACGCGCTGCCGGGCTTAATCCAGGCCTTTTTGAAATGGCCAACATCCGCAACCAATGCTCGTGGGTGCACTCTCATGATCGTCAAGCAGCTACAGCCAAGGCCAAGCAACTGGTACGAATGGCTGTCGCCCGAGCGATCACCCTCCAGCCGCTATTCACCACCGAGGTGGATATCGAGCACAGTGCCCTAGTGGTCGGTGGAGGTGTGGCCGGGATGACCGCCGCCCTGGCTCTGGCTCAGGGAGGGTTCAGCGTCCACCTAGTCGAGCGCCAGGAAACCCTGGGTGGAAATTTGCGGCACGTGTACACAACCGTCGATGGCCAGGATCCACAGGCTTACTTGGTCAACCTGATCCGCCAGGTCAAAGCCGATCCCCTAATCCACTTACATCTAGGGCGCCAAGTCGTCCGAACCACCGGTTTCATGGGCAATTTCACTACCTGGTTACAGGACAGTAAAGGTCGTGAGGTTCAAGTAGGCCACGGGGTAACCATCTTGGCCACCGGAGCCAGCGAATATCACGGCCAGGAGTATGAATATAGCGCCAACCCCCGCGTGCTGACCGGGTTGGAGTTTGAAGGATTGATGGCGAAAGCCGCAGGGCAGATTCAAAGTCTCATCGGCCGGGCGGCTGACGCCTGGGATGCGCTTGGAGAAGAGCTCCCGGACGAGGTAGTCATGATCCTATGCATCGGTCCAGCGGAGCGCTATTGCGGACGCATCTGCTGCACGACAGCATTGAAGAACGCGATGACACTCAAGCGCCTGAAGCCCACCGCCAGGGTAACCGTGTTGTACAAGGACATTCGCACCTACGGCTTCCGAGAAAGACTTTACACAGAGGCTCGCCAGGCCGGCGTGCTGTTCGTGCGCTATGACGACCAGAACCGGCCCGAGGTGCGTTCACAGAATGGCAGTCTCGAGATCCGAATTCGAGACCCCAACCTGGGACGACAACTCGCCCTGCGCCCAGACTTACTCATGTTGAGCACACCGGCCGTACCACCGGAGGACGCCCACGAATTAGCGACTCAATTTAAGGTCTCCTTGGACATGGATGGTTTCTTCCTCGAGGCGCATGTCAAGCTGCGCCCAGTGGATTTTGCCTCCGACGGTCTGTTCATGGCCGGCATGGCCCACTACCCCAAGTTCCTCGATGAGACAATCGTACAAGCCCAGGCAGCCGCTTCGCGCGCCGCGCGGGTGCTTTCCCTCCCCACCCTAACCGCCGGTGGTATAGTCGCCCAGGTCGATTTCGACAAGTGTGTCGGCTGCCTGACTTGTGTCCGGGTTTGTCCATTCGGCGTACCCCAGGTGATCGATGATCATATGGGCGTCGGTGGTATAGTTGGAGCGGCATACATCGAGCCAACTGTATGCCAGGGCTGTGGCACTTGCGCCGCTGAATGCCCGGCCAAAGCGATCCAGGTGGCTCACTATCGGGACGACCAAATAATGGCTAAACTGGACGTTCTAGCAGTTGTAGATTGAAGTTAAATATGGCGGATTTCGAACCCAACATTGTTGCCTTTTGCTGCACCCACTGCGCCTACAACGCGGCCGACCTCGCTGGCAGCTTACGTATACAGTATCCGCCGGCAATCAAGATCATCGAGATGCTATGCAGCGGCCGGGTGGATGTGCTCCACATCTTGCGCGCCTTCGAGGATGGCGCGGATGGCGTGATGGTCGCCGGTTGACTGCCGGGTGACTGCCATTACCTGGAAGGTAATGTTTACGCCCGGCTCAGAGTGGAGTACACCCGCCAACTACTGGAAAGTATAGGCCTTGAAGGGCAGCGATTGCAGATGATCAATGTTTCAGCCGCGATGGCAGGTGAGTTCGCCTTTGCCGCAGCGGAAATCACCGCCGAGATTCGTCGGCTTGGTCCCAATCCGCTTCGACCAAATGGCATTCGCCTTCAAAGCCGATCCAGCGATCAGCATCAGATACAGCCCACACAGAACGAAGATGAAAGCAATGATTAAGAGCTTGGAACGATTTGACCTGTTCAACGACCTCCCCAAGCAGGCCTTGGAGAAGATTGCTCACCTGGCACACAAGGAGACGTATCAAGAAGGTTCGATCCTGTTCTCCGAAGATGCCTCAGCATTAAACTTCTATTTGGTTCTCTCCGGTAAGGTCTCTCTCGAAAAGTTGGTCCAGCTGGGGCGTACTGGCACACCCCGCCGAGCCTCGATCAGTATCATTTGTTCAGGGCAGGCCCTCGGCTGGTCGAGTTTGGTAGCCCCGTATAAATATACCTCCTCCGGCGTTTGCCTTGAGGAGACCACCACCCTGGTTATTCCCGGAGAGGAACTCCGCAACCTGATGGCCGATGATCCAGCCGTCGGCTTCACCATCTGCCAACGTATAGCCTCTATCATTCGTGGAAGGATGACCAGTGCGACCGCTACCCTCACCTACTTCCTCTCCATCGTCTCACATGAACTGAAGAGACCGATGGCCGCAGTTGAAAACTATATTCAAGTCCTGCTAGGCGGTTACGCGGGTGAACTTAGCGATAAACAAACGCGGTTGCTCGAACGAAGCTCGCTTCGGTTGAGTGATCTGCGATCCTTGATCGACGACATTCTCGACTTCGCTCGAATGCAGCCTGATCAGATTCGAGCCGACTTCAAATGGGTCAACCCACGTGAAATTAGCGCCGAGGCAATCGAAGAAGTCCGATTGGCGGCTACCCAGAAGGACATTCACCTGAAAACAACCGGACCAACCGAGTTTCAACCACTTGTCGCTGCACGACGACGCTTTAGACAAATACTGTCCAATATTCTAGCCAATGCAGTGAAATTCTCTCCCGAAGGCGGCACTGTGACCCTGATCGCCCGCGATGAACCAGAAGCATTTGTAGTCGAAGTGCTCGACGAGGGGATCGGGATCCCATTGGAGGACCAGCCCCATATTTTCGAGGATTTCTACCGAGCCAGCAACGTTGCCGAGTTCGGGGGCACTGGTCTGGGGCTGTCCATCACTAAGAAGATTGTGGAGGCTCACCAGGGACAAATCGAGGTCGAAAGCCCCTATCAACCAGATAAGAGCGGCACCAAGTTCACTATCATCATCCCTCGATCCCTCACAGTGCCAGGTGGTCTCACGTTGACCAAATCTGATTCCGAGTAAAAACTAGACGTCCGTGCGAGGAGACTTCCTCCTTAGATGATGAAAGGGACCGGGAATGAAGATGCCACCCTATGTGTTAATCGCAGATGACGATCCAGACATACTCGAAGGCATCACGGCCATCCTGGAAACACGGTCCTATCGATTGGCCACTGCTCGCGACGGACTGCAATGCATGGAGCAGATCCGGCAAGAGCTCCCTGATTTGCTCATCCTGGACATGATGATGCCACGGATGGATGGTTTTGCTGTCATCCGTGAGTTGCGCGCGAACCCAGAATACGCCGGTCTGCCGATCATCATCCTTACAACTGTGATCGAAGATGCAGCATACCGACGCTATGAACTGGAAACCGGTGTGGCTATGGATGTCCAGGCCTTCCTCGAAAAACCCACCTCCCCGGAGGAACTACTACGCCAGGTCAGTGCCATCGTAGATCAACCATATATTATTGTAGCCGACGACGATCCAGATATACTAGAAGCGGCCACAACTGTGCTGGAGAGCAAACGCTTTCAGGTGGCTACAGCCAAAGACGGTCGGCAATGCATCGAGATGGTCCGCAAACGCAGTCCTGATCTGCTGATCCTTGACCTGCTCATGCCCAGAATGGACGGCTTCGCAGTGATCCGAGAGTTGCGTAGCGAGCCTGCTTATGCCAAATTACCAATCCTGGTTTTGACCACGGTTGTCGAGGATGCCAGTCGCCGCCGCTACGAGCTCGAGACCGGCCACGATATGACTATCCAAGCCTACTTGCAGAAACCAATCGCCCCTCAGGAACTGCTCCGCATAGTAGGCAAAGCGTTGGAGGAAGTAACTGTATGACAGCCCCGCGGTCTGATGGGAGCCTCACTGGTGCTGTCCTCGTCGTTGGTGGCGGTATCGCCGGCATGCAAGCCAGCCTGGACTTGGCTCAGCAGGGCTATCGTGCCTACCTAATTGAAAGTAAGTCCGCCATCGGGGGACACATGGCACAGTTGGATAAGACCTTCCCAACCAACGATTGTGCCATGTGCATCATCAGCCCTAAATTAATTGAGACTGGTCGCCATCTCAATATCGACCTGATGGTCGACACCGAGTTAGTCAAGGTCGAAGGCCATCCAGGTGACTTTACCGTGACGCTGCGACATATGCCGCGTTATATAGACATCGACAAATGCGTTGGCTGCGGCGACTGCGCTGACGTCTGCCCGGTCAGGCTATCCGACCTCTTCAACCAGGGTCTCTCTCAGCGCCGAGCGGCTTATAAGCTTTACCCACAGGCTGTACCTAACGCTTACGCGATCGAGAAACTCGGTATCGCCCCCTGCCGTAACGCCTGTCCTGCCGGTCAGCGGGCTCAGGGCTACATTGCGCTGATCGCCGAGGGACGCTACCAAGAGGCTCTACGGGTCATTAAGGAAGACAATCCCTTTCCGAGTGTCTGCGGTCGTACTTGCCATCACCCATGCGAGAGCTATTGTGCTCGGGCCTTGATCGACGAGCCTGTGGGCATCATGGCGCTAAAGCGCTTCGTTATGGACTATGCCCTCGCCTATGGTCGTGAAAAGGTGGAGCCCACACCTCGTACACGCCCTGAATGGGTGGCGATTATCGGAGCTGGTCCGGCTGGCCTGACTGCTGCTCATGACCTGGCAAAGCAGGGTTATGGCGTTACAGTGTACGAAGCACTACCTGTGGCTGGTGGTATGATGCGAGTTGGCATCCCCGCTCACCGCCTGCCAAAGGGTGTGTTGCAACAAGATATCGACGATATCCTGGCCTTGGGTGTCGTGCTTAAAACCAACTCGCCTATTAGCAATCCTGAAAAATTGCTCGAGGAGGGCTACAATGCCGTTTGCTTGGCAACTGGCATTTCCACTCGAGACCATTCGCTTGGTGTTGAAGGTGAAGAGGCGGAAGGTGTCATCTCGGCTGCCACCTTCCTGCGTAAAATCAACATCGGCGAACCGATTACCATCGGCAATCGCGTGGCCGTGGTAGGAGGTGGTATCACCGCCCTCGACACAGCCGCCGTCGCCCGACGCCTGGGATCTGAAGAGGTGCACCTGGCACTGGATCGACCTAGGGGCGAATTACCCGCTTACCACTGGGAAATGGCGGCTGTCGAGGCCGAGGGCATCCAGCTACTCGAGCACACCTCACTGATCAGAATCCTAACCGAGAATGGGAAAGTCACCGGGGCGGAATTCGCTCAGACAGGCAAGGGTATGATCGTGGATGAACGCGGGCGGCGCCGTCCCAAGATCGTGCCTGGTACTGAATTCACCTTGGAAGTAGACACCGTGATCGGCACAGTCGGACAACAGTCGGACCTGTGTTTCCTTGATCCACCCTTCGATGATCTATCTGCCGACCAGAAAACTCTGGCCAGCGACATTCCCGGCCTGTTCGTAGTCGGTGGCCGAAAGACTGGAGCCAGTTACATCATCGAGGCAATCGCCTTCGGACATCGGGTAGCGACTTCAATTCACCGCTATCTGCAAGGTGAGTCCCTGGACAATCCCGAATTACCTGCTCTTCCAGTGGTCAAGCTAAGCCGCGAAGATATCTCCCGTCAAATGCAGATCGGTATGGTCAAGATGCAGCCACGGATGGAGCCAGCCCTGCTGCCGATGGAAGAGCGGGTGACTAGCTTCCGAGAGGTCGTATTGGGGCTAACTGAACGCCAGGCTCGAGCTGAGGCGCAGCGTTGCCTGCAGTGTGGACTGTGCTCAGAATGCTTGGCATGCGAATACGCCTGCGGCACCGAGGCCATTGACCACAATTTACTCGAGCGCACCGAGCAGGTGCACGTTGGCGCCATTATTTTGGCTCCAGGTTACCAGGTATATCAGGCGGAACAAGCACAGGAGTACGGACTGGGACGCTACCCAAATGTGATCACAGCGCTCCAACTCGAGCGCCTGCTTTCCGCCTCAGGACCGACGAGCGGGCATGTGCAGCGTCCATCCGATGGCCACCCGGCTCGTCGGATCGCCTTCCTGCAATGCGTTGGCTCGCGCGACCTGACCCATGACTACTGCTCATCTGTGTGCTGCATGTATGCCACTAAAGAAGCGGTGATGATCAAAGAGCACGACCCGGAGGCTGAAGTATACATCCTAATGATGGATGTGCGTGCCTTCAGTAAGGGCTATGAGGCTTACTATCAGCGTGCTCGAGAGCAATATGGCGTCAAGTACATCCGATGTCGCATCTCGGAACTTAAAGAGGATCCAGAGACCCAGAACCTGGTCATGCGTTATGTAGGGGATTGGGGATTAGGGGCCAGGGACCAGGATAAAGCCCAATCACTAATCCCTGATTCCCAATCTCATATAATCGAACAGGCTTTCGACCTGGTAGTCCTTTCGGTAGGAATGGAGATCTCCGAGTCGGTGCGCCGACTGGCAGAGATTTCGGGCGTCGACACCGACGACCATGGTTTTTGCTACACCAACCCCTTTCAACCAGTTGAGACCTCTCGTCCAGGCATCTATGCCGTCGGTCCGTTTCAGGAACCAAAAGATATCCCCGAGTCAGTGATTGATGCCAGCGGCGCGGCTGGCCGCGCTGCGGCCTTGCTGGCGCCTGCCCGCGGCACTATGGTCCGCCAGGCCATCTATCCTCCAGAACAAGAAATCGAGGGTGAATCCGCTCGGGTGGGCGTCTTCGTCTGTCATTGCGGAACCAACATCGCCGGCTATGTCGATGTCGAGGCTGTGACTACTTACGCCGCTCAGTTGCCACATGTCGTTCACGCTGACCACCTACTATACGCCTGCTCTCAGGACAGCACCGACACTATCCAGAAGCATATCGCTGAGCATAACCTGAATCGCGTGGTGGTTGCTTCCTGCACGCCAATGACTCACGGTCCCCTTTTTCAAGATTGTCTGCGGCAGGCCGGTCTTAACCAACACCTCTTCGCCATGGCCAACATCCGTAACCAATGCTCCTGGGTCCACTCAGATGATCCCACCATCGCCACTGCCAAGGCGAAGGACCTGGTACGCATGGCGGTGGCCAGAGTTGTGACCCAGGAACCACTACAGCGGGCACCAATCCCCGTATGCCAGGCTGCTCTGGTGATCGGGGGCGGCCCAGCAGGGATGAACGCTGCGTTGACGTTGGCAGATCAGGGCTTTCCTGTTCATCTGGTGGAGCGCGAGAATACCCTGGGCGGAAACCTCCGATCTATCTACTTCAACATCACGCTCTCCGAGTCAATCGACCAAATCGACCCCCAAGCTTATCTGACCGAGTTGCAGGCTCTGATAACCGACCACCCTTTGATCACACTTCACCTGGCGAGCGAGGTCTCGGAGACCAGCGGCTTCGTCGGGAACTTCACCTCCCATATCCAGCGTGACGACGGTTCCTGGCAAGAAATTACACACGGGGTGACAATCGTGGCGACGGGAGGTCAAGAATATCAGGGTGCCGACTACTGCTACGGCTCCCACCCTCGGATCCTCACCCAGCAAACTTTCGAAACCCTACTGGCTGATGAAGCGGGTCTTACCCAGGATCCCTCCAAGCCACTGGTAGACCTAGCAAGCGTCAATCAAGTGGTGATGATTCAGTGCATCGGTCCAGCCGAGCAATTCTGCGCACGGATCTGCTGTGCCACCGCCCTAAAGAACGCCCTGCAACTTAAGAAACTACACCCATCTACCCAGGTGATTGTGCTACATCGGGATATCCGAACATATGGATTCAAGGAACGTCTCTACCGGCAAGCGCTCGAAGAGGGAGTTGTATTCGTCAGATACGACGAAACCCATCGGCCTGTGGTCGAGACCGATGAAGCCAGTGGCCTACTCCGCGTCCAAGCCTTGGACGGGGTGCTTGGTGCACCTTTGATCTTCGAGCCGAACTTATTGGTCTTATCGATGCCGATGATCCCAGCCAGAGGTAATCGGGAATTGGCTACGACCCTCAAAGTCCCAATTGACATGGATGGGTGGTTCCTGGAAGCACATGTCAAGCTGCGTCCGGTGGAGTTTGCCAATGACGGGATCTTCCTGGCTGGGTCAGCTCATTATCCCAAATTACTAGACGAAGCTATTGTGCAGGCGCAGGCAGCGGCATCCCGTGCGACCACGATCCTGGCCCAGGAAACAATAACTGCCGGTTGTGCCATCGCCCATGTCGATCCCCAGGCTTGCGTCGGCTGCCTGACATGCGTGCGCATCTGCCCCTTTGGTGTACCGCAGATCCAAGATGAAACAGCTGGCGTGGGTGGTGTGGCCGGTACAGCCTACATCGAAGCTACCATCTGCCAAGGTTGCGGTTCATGTGTTGGAGAATGCCCAGCCCACGCTATTGAGTTACTCCATTATCGGCATAATCAGGTGGAGAGTGAGGTGCTGTCACTTTTTAAGGCCGAGGCCGTGGAAGAAAAAAGGTTAAGTCAAGTATGAGCGAGGGCGACGGAACAACTTTAAAGATTGTGGCTTATTGCTGTCATTACTGCTCCTACGCAGCCGCGGATCTGGCAGGGGTGCTGAGACTCAGCTATCCAGCTGAGACGAGGATCGTGGAGCTCCCCTGCACTGGACGGCTGGACGTGCTTGAAGTGCTCCACACTTTCGAACACGGCGCCGACGGAGTTATGGTGGCTGGTTGCCTGGAAGGAGACTGCCACTTCCAGGAGGGCAATTTGAACGCTCGCCGCCGTGTTAGGTATATTAAAGAGTTGTTGAACAGGATCGGTTTGGAACCTGAACGTATTGAGATGTACAACCTGTCCGCAGCAATGGGGAGGCAATTCGCTGAAGCGGCTACCCAGATGACCCAGCAGATCACCAATCTGGGATTGAACCCGCTACGGTTAACCAATCTACTTGAGCCAACGGGTGAGCCAAGCTGATGACAGGATATCTATTTGAATGGGAAGTTGCTGATATCGGTATAACTACTTAGTTGGCAACTACAGCACCCCAGGAGAGATGATAATGATTATTGCTGAACAGAAGCCCTTGGAGGAGATCAAAGACCTGATCGCTGAGGCGCAGAAGGTGCTGGTCGTCGGCTGCGGCACATGCGTGACGGTCTGCTTTGCCGGCGGCGAGAAGGAAGCCGGCATCCTGGCCACTAGCCTGCGCATGACG
>JAUWHR010000030.1 GCA_030605795.1 Anaerolineae bacterium
ATCAGGGCATTGCGGATAGCGTGCTTAAAGACGATGCGCCGGTAAGGCAATCCCTTAAGGAAGCCCGTGCGGATGTAGGGCTCTTTCATCACTTCCACCATACTGGCTCGCGTGATGCGTAGCACGTAGCCCAGCTCGATCAACGTGAGTGTCAACACTGGCAGGACTAGCATTTTGGGGTTTTCGATAATTGCCCGTTCGCTTGCGAATACAGTCGCGCCGGGCACCAGCTTCAACCAAGAGGCGAGGATCAGGATCAAGAAGATGCCGGTCGCGAACTCCGGAGTTGCTGTGGTCATCAGGCCGCCGATCGAAAGGATACGGTCGATCGCTTTCCCCTCATTGAGGCCCGCAATTAACCCCAGCACGAGGGCCAGGGGCATGACAATCACAAAGGCGATCCCTGCCAGAATCACCGAGTTCTGGATCCGCCGTAGGAGCGTACCAGCGACAGCGCGGCCGGTCCGGACCGATTCGCCCGGGTCACCGCGCAGCATACCCTTTCTCAAGGGGATGTACTTCCTGGCGCCACCTGTCATCTCCACCCACCAACCCGCCGCCTTGGCACGCATCCAGTAGGTATCACCAGAGCCCTTCTCCCACATGACGGCGTGGTTGTGTTGATCTACCCCCCAGAACCTGCTGACGCCCTCTTCGTCCGTTTGCCACCTATCATTGTCGATGTTTTCCTCAACGGTACCGTCCGGCTGCAGGTGCAAGGCGATCAGATCCTCCTCCTCTAGCTTCCATCGCACCATAGTGCCATCTTCGTCCACTGCCCACCATTCGTAGAACTCAGTCCCCGGTTTCTTGATCCGCCTCAGTGGCATGCCTACTAAGCGCCCTGCTCGCCAATCGCTGCCCGCCAGCCAACTGATGTATCGAATGTGCAACGGCTGATTCAGGCCCAACCGTTCCCGAAAGGACTCCTCCTGCTCCGGCGTGGCAAACGCCCCGAGGAGGTTCCGCGCCACATTTCCCGGCGCGATTTCAGCGACGACGAAGATGACGATGGAGACGATGAACATCGTCAGGAGCATAGTCGACAGGCGTCGAACGATAAACTTGACCATACCAAATGGCTCTCCAATAAAGAAGTGGGGAAGGCCATAGCATCGGCCGAAGGCTGATGCTTCGAGATCTCATCACTCGGGGAAGCCATGGCCTACCCCATCTTCAAAGTACGCCGACAGATCTACTTGGCGGCTAGGGAAAACCCCTAAAGGCCGACCAGAGGACCTAATCCTCCTTAAGCCAGATCTCGTTGAAGAGATCGTAGCCGGTCGGGTGCCCCTTGAAGTTCTGGACCTTCTTGTGTGCGATGTTCCACACGTTCATCCAGTAGGGGATGCCCACGGAGCCGCGTTCGTACTGGATCTCTTCGAGCTTGCACATGATTTGCCGACGTGCCTCCACATCGAGGGTGCCCTCGGCTTCCTTAAGCAGCGTTGAGAACTCCTCGTCCACCCAGCGGGTCTCGTTCCAGGGCACGGGGTTGCCTTCTTCGTCGGCGATGTAGGCCAGGGTCAGAACCATCGTGCCCAGCGGACGGTGCGCCCAGGGCGTGATGCCCAGATCACACTCGGTCCAAACGTCCCAGTAGGCGGAGGTGGGCATAGTGTTGAGCTCGATGTTAAGGCCGGCTGGAGCGGCATCCTGCTTGAGTATCTCCGCGTAGGAGACGACATCTGTCCAGTCAGAGCACACGGCACATTCGACTGTGAGCCCGTCTGGGTAGCCGGCCTCGCCCAGCAGTACCTTAGCCTCTTCCGGATCGTACTTGGGAAGCGGCCTCGCGCAGTACGCTGGATGGAGCGGCGCCACGTGGAAGTCCTCCCCTGGGAGCCCCTCACCGAAGTGAGCCAGGCCCAGTATCTTCTCGTGGTCATGGCACAACTTCAGCGCCATGCGCACCCGTTCGTCGGTCCAGGGTTCCTTGTCCACTCGCATGCGCAAGACCCGGGTCGAGGCTGTGGGCGTGCCCATGATATTTGCGTTTGGATCGTCCTTCAGGGCCAGGAAAACGGTGGTGGCTGGCTCGCTGATGATGTCCACCTCCCCGCTTTGGAAAGCCGCAATCCAGGCCGATACCTCCCCACCTAGGTCGACATATATGATCTCGTCAAGGTAGGGCAGCGGTTTGCTGTCGGCGCCCATCTGCCAGTAGTCCGTGCGGGCTTTGAGTACCACGCGCTCGTCCTCGGAGTACTCCTCCAACGTGTACGGGCCAGTGCCGACCGGGGACTTGACGAAGTCACCCTCGAAGGTGCGGTAGTTCATGATCTGCGCTGGGTAGTGGAACAGGTGCTCCGGCACGGCTATCTGCGCCGAGTCCAGGTACAGCTTGACTGTGTAGTCGTCCACCTGCTCGATGTTGTTGGGACTGAGATAGGACATCAGTCCCAGGATGGAGGACCCCACCTCTGGGTCTAGCCAATCCTTCATGGTAAAGACGACATCGTCCGCTACAAAGTCATCACCGTTGTTCCACTTGATCCCCTGGCGAAGGTAGAGGGCCCAGGTCTTGAGATCCTCACTGGCCTCCCACTTCTCCAACAGGTAGGGGTGAGTAGCGTTGTTCTCATCGGTAAACGTCAGGTACTCAGCCACATGGCGCATGGTGTTGGAACTGGCTATCCAGGAGAAGCGGGCAGGGTGATCAACGCGCCCCACGGTGCCACGTACGCGCACTATGCCACCGCGCGGGGGGCCGCCCAATGGCGTTGGTGTGGGCGGTACTTGGGTAGGCGGTACTTTGGTGGGCGGTACTTTGGTGGGCGTGGCTCCGGCAGGTAGTTCTGTCGGGGTTGGGGTCGGTGCGCAGGAGGCGAGGAACGCCTGGATGGCACCCATAGACAAGCCCAAGAGGGCTGCGGTTCGGATGAACTCCCGCCGGGTCATCTTCCCCTTCTCATACTGACCTTTCAATTCGGGAATCGCCTTATGCATCTTACTATCTCCTCTCTAGTTACTGATAGTCAACGGCATGAAATAAGTAAAATACTCACCTCCTCTCAGCTGGTGCAAAAAGCTCCCGCAACTCTGCGGATCGCATCGGATCGTTGCTCCTTTACCCGAGCAGATGGCGGGCAACTTCAACCGCGCTGGCTGCGTCGCTGGCATATGCGTCCGCCCCGATCTCCTCGGCGAAGGCTGCCGTCACCGGAGCGCCTCCCACTATCACTTTTACCGTGGAACGTAGTCCCCCCGCCTCCTCCAACGCCTCGATAGTCTCTTTCATCCCGGGCATCGTTGTTGTCAGTAGCGCTGACATCCCAACCAAATGTGGCTTATGCTCCCGCACCGCCTCCACAAAGGTCTCTGGCGCCACGTCCGTCCCAAGGTCCGTCACCTCAAACCCGGCCCCTTCCAGCATCATCTTGACCAGGTTCTTTCCGATATCGTGCAGGTCCCCCTTTACCGTTCCGATCACGTATTTCCCCATCATCTCCACCCCGGTCTCCGCCAGCAGCGGCCGCAGCACATTCATGCCTGCGTGCATGGCCTGTGCCGCCACAAGCACCTCCGGGATAAATAGCTCATCAGCCCTGAAATCCCTCCCCACTTGGTCCATTCCTGCGACGAGCCCCCCCGATAGGATCTCCTTGGGGCTCATTCCCTGGTCGAGCGCCTGCTGTACCATCCCGGCGACGGTCTCTTTATCCCCCTGGTACAGTTTCTGCGCCATCTCCTGCAAAAGGTCCGGCATGGCTGTTTGTCCTCCTCTGTTAGTCTTATGTTCAAGCCTGGAGCAGAAACCCCTCCCCTTCAGCAATTATCCAGGACATATTACATCACCGGGTAGAGCCTTTTCACCAAACATGGTAATTTTTTTATCAGGAACTTTTAAATGCCAAGAGGATCCACTTTCCTGGATAACGCCCTCAAGAATGGTCTCGCGCGTTTCGTCAACCTCGTTAAGCATTACCTGACGGGCCACAGTAGCGTCACCCTTACGCAGGGCTTCGATGATAAGCGCGTGTCTGGACTCCAGTGTCGCGCCAACCCGGCACATGACCATAAAACGAACCAATCTATCATGCAAGCGGCCCAACGTCTCAGCTAATTCTTGGTTGCCAGATGATTGAGCAATCAGGTAATGGAAATGCCGGTTCTCATCCATGTATCTATCGTAAGACTCATCGTCTTCACCAGTGTAGCCAGCATGGACATGTTCAAGTTGATCAAGCTGCTCCTCAGTGATCTTTTCCGAGGCTAGTTCGACAGAAGCCAATTCAAGAATTTCACGTAGTTTGAGCATATCGTCCAATTGCTTTAGGGTAACGCGGGTGACAAAGTAACCTGAGCGGGGCTTGATAGTTACTAACCCTTCCTGGCTGATCATCTGGAGAGCGTCGCGCACTGGTGTAACACTAGTGCCGTAACCTTTGGCAAGAACATCTAAATCTAGCCTCTCACCTGGCTTACGATGACCGACGATGATTGAGCGGCGCAGATCCTTGTAAATCATTTTCTTTGAGGTACCACTTGACTTTGAGCGAGGCATCAACATATCTTAGATCAGGGTACGAAAAAGTAGTAGAAATCCCAAGAAGATATTTCAATCTATAATTATACCACAAGGTACATAAGAATCAAAAAATTATATATCAGAAATATAAAGTAATACATCAGTTACCGCGTATAATACATCATTTAGTTACCTAACACCTGATCAAGGTTGATCATGGAACAGTACCTGAGCAATTTGCTGAATTGATATATACCCTTATACGAAGTTCAAACCTAAACGATGGTTTCAATCATATAGCACATGGGAATCCATTATATGATGCTTCCCAGACCTGATCACACGATTGAGTTATGTCAAGAATTGTGTGTAAATTGAGCTTCTCCATCAGGCGCATCATCTCGTAGGCGGTTACATTGCCGACCCCCAAACGTTCTGCAACCATGGAATAATGGACCGGCGCGTCCTCCTGATAATAAAGGTCGAGGAGTTTACCTAGAAATTCCTGCTGGCGCCTGGTTAGCGGCTTCGTTTAAAACCAAAATGTTCCAAATTTATTAGTCTTGGATTCAACTCGTAAGTGCAATAACAAGGGAATGATTGAAATACCAGCACATTTGTCCAGTCACAGTCGGGTTCATAACCTCCGGGTTATGGGTTCGCCTGCCCCGGCGGGCTACGCCAGGGAAACCCGTCTCGCTGTGCTCGCGGGGCGAACGGCGGCCGAGGACCTTCAGGTTACACTGAGCCACACCGGCCACGGTGCGGGGTGAGTTCGCCTGCCCTGGCGGGCTAGGCCAGGGAATCCTGAATCAGGGGGCTTGAACCGTCAGGCTTAGCTTCCAGGGGTGGCCTAACAATACGCGATTGCTTGATACCCAGCGAGTATAGAATTTCACCCATTCTATAACCAGAAGGTCGTAGCAACACGGGGAATTTAGGTCCTGAAAAGCCTGCAACGAATAACCGATTTCATCTTTCCGAGTTGCTCTTGTGAGTTGAATCAAAGCACCAAAAAAAGTAATAGCCAGCTTCGAATCCCCTGGTTGGTTTTATGAGGTTAATCACCTATTAGGAAATTGTTGCTAAGAACAGTAAGCACTACCACCATAAGATATGCAACGAACTTGCCGAAACAACCTTTCCATAGGGTTTCTCGTTTTCAACCTCTGAATAGGTTGGCAATTGGGCAAGCAATAACCCTACGGTTATAATTATCTGGGGAACCGTATTGAGTAGAAATTCGGTTTCACGAGTGTCAAGAGATAGCCATTTTCGTGATTTGGATCTGTCCTGTCGCATGGAGACTCCCTATATAATCTCTATAAAAGATTTCACAGGTTGATCTATGCAATTCCTTAAACGATTCTTTGTTGAAAAATCGAAAACCCATGCCTCACTGCTGCTCAAGATCGTGGTGCTCGCTGTGGTCTACCACTTGGCGGCCAGGCTAGGCTTGAAAATGGCCTATGTCCAGATCAACACCTCCCCGGTCTGGCCTCCGACAGGTATCGCGCTGGCTGCGCTCCTTGTATTCGGAATCAAGTTGTGGCCTGGCGTTAGCCTCGGGGTCTTACTGGGTTCATTGCTGACGGGTGCGCCCCTCAACCTAGCTCTCGGCATGGCGTTGGGAAATACTTTAGAAGCCCTGGCTGGTGCTTATCTTTTAAAACATTTCTTCAACTTTCACAACGCCATCGACCGCATCCAGGATGTCGTTGGGCTAGCCATCGTCTCACTATTTGCTACAACCATTAGCGCCACGATTGGCACCACCACGCTTGTTCTGATTGGGTTAGTTGGGCCGGATAACCTCGGCGCGATCTGGCTCACCTGGTGGATTGGCGACCTGCTTGGCGTGCTGGTTGTCACGCCCGCGCTACTGGTTTGGGCAACACCGACCTCCTTCAGACCCACCAATCGTCTGCGCATTGAAGGCGGGACGTTTCTCGCTCTGCTTGCACTGATGACCTGGTATGTCTTCAGCGATCGGGCCTCAGCTAGTATCTATCACCAGGCACTTATCTATCTGATCTTCCCCTTCATCATCTGGGCAGCTTTACGATTAGGCCAGCGCGGTGCTACGACAGCCGTTATCCTTGTCTCCAGCATCGCCATCTGGGGCACCGTTCAAGGTGCAGGCCCCTTTTCACTTCATTCGAAAAACGACAGCCTTTTTCTGCTTCAAACCTTCTCGGCGGTGGTTTCCCTAACCGCGCTGATCCTCGCCGCCGCCACCACTGAACGACGCAAAGCGACGGAGGCACTACGCCAGCGCGCCGATGAACTTGCGACCTTGAACGAATCATCCAGGACCTTCTTGGATAATCCCGACATCCCTACTATCTACCACACAATATGCCAACTTGCTGTGACCCGCCTGGGATTGGATGCCACCTGGATTGAAACAGATGGTCTGGGAAGCTCCGGTGTTCACCTCGCCGCAGCCCACGGCGTTCCTATTGAGGCGATCCCCAAGCTAAAATCCACATGGGATCACAACTACCCGATGGATGATTTCCAACAAAATCGGGTAAAGACTATTGACGAACTGCCTCAATCAACTCCTCGATCAACTCTTACTCACCAATCCTATGCCTCCATCCCCCTCGTTCTTAGCGGTAAGCCAATAGGTGTTCTCAAGCTACTGAGTAAAGACAAGCTATTCTTCACGCAGGACCGGCAGCTTCTGATCCAATCCTTCGCCAATTTAGCTGCCGTCGTCATTCAGAATAGCTGGTTATTCGAGGAAGTGCGCAAGAGTAATCGCCAGCTCCACGCGCTCTCTCAACGCATGATTCAAGCGCAGGAGCAGGAACGTCTGCACTTGTCGCGCGAGCTCCATGACGAGTCAGGTCAGCTTCTCGCCGCTTTGATGGTCCAACTGGGGCTTTTGGAGCGCGAAGCCAAACAAGAAGAGCCGGTCAGCAAGAGAATATCAGAATTGAAAGATACAATAAGTGAGCTCCAAGACAATCTACATCAATTGGCTGTCGATTTGCGGCCGGCGAGTTTAGACCACCTTGGGTTAGTGACAGCATTGGAGCAGTACGTCAACGAATTCAGCCAACAATACGATATCCAGGTCGAGTTCGAAGCCGTGGGCTTACAGAAAGAACGCTTGCCTAACGATGTAGAGACAGCTTTGTTCCGAATTGTCCAGGAGTCGCTAACCAATGTCATCCTGCATGCTCAGGCAACCCATGTGGACGTCGTAATCAGCAAGCGAAGTGGTCATGTCGCCGCAACGATCGAAGACAACGGGGTGGGATTCATGCCCACCGCTCCCACCTATGAAGAACATCTGGGTTTATTCGGAATGCGAGAGAGGGTTGAGATGCTTGGTGGAAGATTCACGATAGAGAGCTCTCCCGGTAAGGGTACGACGGTTAATGTTGAGGTTCCGAGCAATGCCTAAAGTCTTGATTGCTGACGACCACGCCATCGTACGCACTGGCCTCCGTGCATTACTGCAGGCAGAGCCTTCCTTGGAGTTGGTTGGCGAGGCAACCGGAGGGTATGAGGCCATCGAGTTACTCGAAGAGACGAGACCCAATATCTTGCTCCTCGATATCAGTATGCCGGACCTCGATGGAATCAGCGTCATAAAACAAATAAAACCTCGCTTCTCCGACCTCCACATCTTGATCCTAACCATTCATGAGGATCAAGCTTTGCTGCGCGAGGCAATCCGAGCAGGAGCTTCAGGTTACATCCTCAAACAAGCAGCCGAGAGTGAACTTATTTCTGCTATCAACATCATTATGCGGGGCGATATGTATGTCGACCCAGCCATGATGCGCGAATTGTTGGATGAGACCGTCAGTCCTTCCCGAACGCAAGATGAGAATTTTGAATCCTTAACCCCGCGTGAGACCGAAGTGTTGACCTACATCGTGCAGGGGTATACCAACCGTCAAATCGGAGAAGCACTTAACATCAGCGTGCGCACGGTAGAAGGCCACCGAGCCAACCTTTCCGGGAAACTAGGGCTTCAAAGTCGTGTCGATCTCGTGCGCTACGCTCGTGACCATGGTCTGATCGATTGAGCCTAATTAGATCCGGTTGATTTGCAGCTACGTAGAAACTGCGTGGATAATGTACGTAGTTTTTACTTATCTTCTCCTTAATTAAAACCCCCATTTAATACGCTTACCAAGACCAATCACCGCCTCTAAGATAATAACCGAAGGTCAACTAGCTTGACAATATTAGATTTAACTCTAGGTGTCATTGCGAGGCGCGCTGTTTGCGCCGAAGCAATCCCCTAGCGTGCTTGGAGATTGCTTCGCTCCGCTCGCAATAACAAATCGGACATTGTCCAGCTAGGCTAACAGCTTTTAGAGAGCCATCGGTGATTCACGCCTATCCGGGATGTATCCATGCTGACACCGCCTCTATCATCAAAAACGCCCCCCATGATCTCAATGCGAGAGATCAGCAAGTCCTTCCCAGGAGTGGTAGCTAACGATCACATTGATTTCGATATTTTCCGCTCTGAGATCCATGTCCTGCTAGGCGAGAATGGCGCTGGAAAAAGCACATTGATGAAGATCTTATATGGCTTCTACCGCGCCGATTCCGGTCGGATCTTACTTGATGGCAAGCCGGCTGCAATTCAATCGCCTAATGATGCCCGTGCATTGCAAATTGGGATGGTATTTCAGGATTTCACTCTCATCCCTGCTTTCAGTGTAGCCGAAAATATCGCCTTATTCTTACCGGATCTCGACACCGTGGTCGATTTGGAAGCCGTCAGTCTGTGGATTGAGGAAATGTCCGCTCGCTATGGCTTGCGGGTCAATCCTGACGCTATGGTGTATGAACTTTCCATCGGAGAACAACAAAAAGTTGAGATCCTTAAACTGATACTTTCGAATTCTCGTTTGCTCATATTGGACGAGCCAACCCGTGTGCTGGCCCCCCATGAAGTTGATGCCCTGTTTCAGATCCTTTACAGCATGCGCCAGGATGGATATGCCATCATCCTGATCACCCACAAGATAAAAGAAGTCCTGGAGTGCGCTGATAGGATCACCGTCTTACGCAATGGATGCGTTGCAGGCTCTTTGCTACGATCCAACGCCAGCGAAGACAAGCTGGTGGAGATGATGTTCGGCAGGAAACTCTCGGGGCTGAAAACCGGTAAGAAAGTGATTCGAGAAGAAACGGCGCTGCCCGTATTGGAACTACAAAACGTACATACACATGGTGAAGGTGCCGAAACCAACCTGGAAGAGATTGATCTAAAGGTCTACCCTGGTGAAATTGTCGGCATCGCCGGGGTTTCTGGCAACGGTCAAAGAGAACTGGGCGATGTTGTTCTGGGAATGATCGAGTGCGTCAAGGGTACCAAGCACTTATTTGGTAAAGATGTCACCAATAGTTCGATTCAAAAGTTGCGCAGAAGTCTAGTCGGTTTTATCCCGGAGAATCCACTGACGATGGCAGCCGCACCATTCATGACGGTCTTGGAAAACATGGCGGTGACTAAAACTTGGCATTATGCCCTCCAGGGAGGGCTCACAATGGATTGGAAAGCGATTAAGGCCGACGTCGAAAATACGATGGAGAGGTTAGGATTTTCCTTTTCATTGAATATTCCCGCCAGGTCGCTATCGGGTGGAAATCTGCAGCGGATGATCATTGTACGTGAACTTACCCACGATCCGCGCCTGATCATCGCCTCTTACCTCACGCGAGGTCTAGACGTACAAAGCACCCTCGCTGCGCGACAAGCGCTTATTCAGGCTCGGGACGATGGCGCCGGAGTACTGCTCATATCTGAAGACCTGGAAGAACTGTTCATGCTTAGCGACCGACTGATCGTGCTTTATGGTGGAAGGATCGTGGGGTCATTTACTCCTGATGAGACAAACTACTACGAAGTCGGCCACCTCATGACTGGGTCCGAGGTTCAATATGCGTCAAATTCTTAATGCATTAAAACGATCGGATTGGGTTGGGCAGAAATATGTTAACGCTGTCCTTCGCTATGTATTCATGATGCTGTTTGCTTTTCTGCTGTTCGGCATCATCTTATTGATCTCCGGCAAAGATCCGATCCAATCTTATAAGGATATATTTTCTTCTACATTGGGTAGTGCCTATGGCTTGTCTGAAGTCATCGTAACCATGACGCCCTTGCTTGTCACCGCATTAGCCGTCGCCCTGCCCTCTCGAATAATCTTGATCAACATTGGTGTCGAAGGCCAGCTCTATATGGGCGCGTGTTTCGCAACTTGGGGCGCGTTAGCATTTGGGCATCTCCCGGCTTGGATTTTGTTACCTATGATGATATTGCTGGGAATGGCTGGGGGCAGTTTGTGGGCCTTCATCCCCGGCTACTTGCGCGCAATGGGAATCGTCAATGAGACTATTACCACTCTGCTATTAAACTCTGTAGCCCCAATGATCGTGTCTTTTTTCGTATTCGGTTTCTGGCATTCTCCGATGGACACAAATAAAACGGCTATTTTCTCTCCCTCAGCACGACTGCCAACATTGTTCAATACACGAATTGATTTGAGTCTTGTATTCGCTCTCGTACTGTTGACGCTATTTTGGTTGGTCATGAAATACACCCGTTGGGGTTTAGAAATGAGGGCCATCGGCGGCAACCCACAGGCTGCACGACGTAATGGCATTCCGGTGAAGCTCTATTTGATTTCTATCATGTGCATCGGTGGTGCGATTGCCGGGTTGGCCGGTATGGCGCAAGTGTCTGGCTTCTATGGAGTCCTTCTGGCGAATTTTTCGAGAGGCATCGGGTTTATGGGCTTCTTGATCAGTTGGCTAGCAGGTGGCTCACCGCTTGGCATTCTCCTGACATCCTTCGTCATATCGATCATTATTCGGGGGGGGAACCTGCTGCAACTAACCATAGATCTACCGTATGCAGTGATCAATGTCCTGCTGGCCTTTACGCTGTTTGTGGTCCTCGCCCGACCTAATTTCCTCACTCAAAGGAAAGAGGCATGACCCTACTTTCGGTCTTGGGTGTCCTATCAAGCGCGATCTTTTCTGGTACATCCCTGCTCTATACTACGCTTGGCGAAATCATTGGTCAGCGCTCGGGAATTGTAAATCTAGGATTAGAAGGCGTAATGCTAGTGAGCGCCTCGGCTGGATTTGCCGTGACAGCCATAACTGACAACCCTTACTTAGGTGTGCTGGTGTCGATTATCGCTGGTGGTTTGATGAATATGATCCTGGGGTTCCTTGTGATTTCACGCCGAGCCAACCAATTGGCCAGCGGCTTGGCGTTGATGTTCTTCGGCTTTGGTTTAAGTGCGTGGATCGGAAGGTCGTATGTAGGTGCGAAGATTAAAGGGTTGCCAAGATTCCCCTTACCAGGTTCATCCAACCTCCCAGTGTTGTATAGCTCACTGTTTAACTTCGATCTCCTTATTTACCTGGTTATTCCAATGGCCATCCTGATATGGTGGCTCCTTTTCCGCACTCGTTGGGGGCTTGGCCTTCGTGCAGTCGGAGAGAATGCAGATACAGCTTTTGCATCCGGGCGAAACCCTCTCCTGATCAGGTACCAGGCGCTCTTCGCCGGCGGTCTGCTTACCGGTCTGGGTGCTGCTCATCTCTCCATTGCTTACACGATGAACTGGATGGAGTATATGACCGCAGGACGCGGCTTTATTGCAGTGGCGTTGGTGATTTTTTCCAAATGGAATCCCTTACGAGCGATTGTCGGAGCTTTACTATTCAGCGGTGCGGTCGCTTTTCAACTCTTGCTGCAGTCTAGTGGCATCCAGGTTTCACCATTTTTACTTGACACCATTCCATACGTTCTAACCATCTTGGTGCTCATTGTCTGGGGTGGCACTCGCCGACACACTGCTCCCGCCAGCCTTGGACGAGTATATCAAGGTACCGAATAAGAAAGGAGGAAGGGTAAAAAAAGGAGATGTTCTGAACACAACCCATTTACAAATAACCTGATCCAACCCAAATAAATTTACCGATGCGAGGAGAAGAGACAATGAAAAGTAAAACATTTTATTCAACGTTAGCCGTCGTCATGACCACCTTGCTTCTACTTACTGCCTGTGGTCCGGCGGCAACCGAGGCACCCCCTGAGGAGCCCTGTTTAATCATCGGGGCACTGTATGGTGGTCCGCTCAACGACGCAGGTTACAACCAGGCCATGCATGAGAGTGTCATGGCCATAAAAACCAACATTCCATGCGTAGAAATCATCGAAGCTGAAAATGTCCCTGAAGAAGCTGGGGCGACATCCACAATGGAAAACATGATCCAGCAAGGCGCAGGAATGATCTTCGCCACGGCCTTCAATCACCAGTACCCAGCTCTTGAACTTTCCTATAAGTACCCAGACGTCATCTTCGAGCATGCCGGCGGCTGGGAGATGGGCGCAAACTTCGCCAATTTCTTCGGCGAACCTCCGGATACATGGTACATAATGGGCGTCGCCGCGGGCAGGATGACCGAAACAAACAAGCTGGGTTTTGTAGCTTCATTCCCCCTTGGATGGACATTAACCTTCGCCAACGCATTCCATCTAGGTGCAACCTCGGTCAATCCCGATGTGGAGACCACGGTGGCATTCACTTTTAGCTGGGGTGACAGCGCCAAGGAAGCCGATGCGACGAACTCCCTTATCAACCAGGGTGCAGACGTCATCACCATGCACGTTGACTCACCAACTACCATCATTTCGACGGCTGAATCCCGAGGTGTGTATTCGATTGGTTTCCAATCCCTTCATGCCCAGGAATTCGCTCCAGAGTACTGGATCTCGGGTACAGGATACACTCTGGGTGGCACATTGACCTGGCTTGCATCAACAGTGATTGATGGCACGTGGGAACCGATCTTCCTGCGCTGCAGCTTGTTTGATGGCTGTATGGCTATGGCACCCTTCGGACCCCTGGTACCCCAAGAGGTCCAGGATGAAGTCCTTGCGGTGAGCGCTGAAGTGGAAGCCGGTACTATCGTGGTTTTCGCTGGCCCAATCGTGGATCAGGACGGGAATGTTGTGGTAGCCGAGGGAGAAGTCTTGACGCCCGATCTGATGAGTTCCGTGGATTGGTTCGTCGAGGGCATAATCGGCAGTCCTAAATAGCACTCCCGAACCCAGAGCTTGAAGTCATCGGGACTGTCTAAGAAAAAGCATGTCGCGCAAAGATTGTAGGGGCGGATCTTAGTGTCCACCCATGGCGAACCATATTTGGATCGACACTTTGGTCGGCCCCTACATGATGAATTCGTTGATCGCGGTTGCCCTTATGGGACAACCCCGATAACCTGGCCGTCAATCGGATGAAATCCATTTCGAAAAACCCGGTGCTTCGTATTCACCGTATTGGTGAACTGGCCCAAAATTTACTTACTCAAGGCTCCTATGGGAAAGTGCTTGCGGCGTTCTCGAAAGCTATCTATCTTATTAACGCCCAAGATGATCTTTACTGGCTGGCAACTGAGAATACCCCGATGCATCAACGCTGTATTCATCTTGCTGGACCTTTGCCAAGAGTTGCAGCTGATTCATCCTTCACCGTAATAGATCAGCATTTAGGGCTTGGCTCGAACATCGTTCTTGATTTCAGCCAAGCATCCATATGGGGATCACCGTCTCCTTTTCCTAGGGACAACCTGCCAATTTACGATCTCTCAGAGCGTCTTGGTACTGTTTTTTCCTTATTTGATAATCTTCCTTCACCAAATGGCTTTGGCATTTTTATCCCCGAGATCCTGAAGTTTATCCAGGGCCAACCCGCACCCCACTCATTTCCCGGACTGACCGCTATTTCGGAATTTGCATGGCCAGTGATCCAAGAAATATCCAAGGCATGTCTAGAACACGACTTCCCGCGAATCCTTGAATCTGCTGGAGAATTAATTGGCCTGGGTGAAGGGTTGACCCCATCAGGCGATGACTTCGTTGGGGGATTGTTGTTTTGCCTAATGACCCTCCGGCATATATATACTCCATTTCACGATGTTGGAGTTTCCGATTTGGCTCCTTTTTTGGAAAGATCGAAACCACGCACCAATGTCATAAGCTTCACCATGCTGAAAGACCATGCTGCTGGACATGGCTCTGAGACGCTTCACAATTTCATCAATGCCCTGTTGACTGGTCAGTGTCTGGAAAACATCTACCAGTTAGGAATGGAACTAACACAAATTGGCCACTCTACGGGATGGGACCTACTTGACGGTGTATTGACCGGCATGTTGATCACAATTGATATGGGCAGCCAAAACACATTCAGGGTTCGATCTTTATCTTCGTGCCAATCGTAGATTAGGAAGGTAGTACTCATGGATATCAAACAAAAAATCGAGAAAGCGAATAAAGAAGCAGTACGCCGTCTCACCTCAGGTGATCCGGTGCTGATTGACGTCGCACCTGCAGGTGAGGTGATACCCGGTCTGGAGGGCAAGATGATCACCCATTCCGGCCCGCCGATCGAGTGGGGACACATGTGTGGCGCGCAACAAGGCGCCATCATTGGCATGGTGATATACGAGGGCTGGGCGGAAAGTCCTAAGGAAGCGCGAGCTAAGCTTGAAAAAGGTGAGTTCCAGCTTGAGCCTAACCATCACCACCATGCAGTTGGGCCAATGGCTGGTACCATCTCACCCTCTGCACCAGTCTGGGTTGTGGAAAATCGCGCCTTTGGCAACCGGGCATTCTGCCGTCAGGTAGAAGGGCGGCAGCAATTTGGTGAATACAGCCAAGATGCACTAGAAAGTCTGAGGCTCTGGCGAGACGTCTGGGCGCCTACACTTCAGGAAACGCTACAGAAGATGGGAGGGTTGGAATTGAACCCCATCATCATACAAGCACTTCAAATGGGGGATGAGCTCCATAACCGCCATAGCGCATCATCGAGCTTATTCGCTAATAAAATGGCTGTCGCAATCTCTGAAGCGGACATCCCTAAAGAGCGGGCACTCCCGACATTAAAGTACCTCGCTGGGCACAATTTGCTATTCCTGGGCTTGGCGATGGCCTGTGGGAAAGCAATCACCGATCCCGCCGGGGATGTCGAGTACAGCACCGTTGTCACCGCGATGACACGCAACGGAACCGACTTCGGGATTCGCGTCAGCGGCCTAGGAGATGAGTGGTTTACTGCTCCAGCGCCAGTAGTCGACGGGTTATTCCTGCCTGGTTACTCCGACGATGACGCCGGATTAGATATGGGTGATTCAGCCATAGCCGAGACCGTCGGCTGGGGAGCTTTCACCATCGGCGGGGCACCGGGGATTCTGACTCTCGTCGGTGGTACCCCTGAGGACGCACTCGAATATACGCGCGAGATGAGGAAGATCACCACCTCTACCCACCCCATATATCGGATGCCAGCATTCGGATTCGCCGGCACATCCGTGGGGATTGACATTCGCAAAGTCGTACAAACCAACATAAGTCCCATAATCGATACGGCGATTGCACACAAAGATCCGGGCTACCCGATTATTGGCGCCGGTTTGGTTCGGGCACCGATTGAGTGCTTCAAGCAAGCGCTTATCGCATTTGGTCAGAAATACAACACTTAATAACTTTAAGGATCACCTTTTTTGGGAGAAAATTTCTAATGGCCGCTGGGTTCGTGATTCGAAAGAACCAATACTATGACTCTGTTTTCCTGATGGGCGTCAACAAACGACTTTCTCAAACTAAAGGCGTGTTGCAGACGGCTGTCCTGATGGCAAGCGAGAAGAACAAGCAGCTCTTGGCCGACATCGGCATCCAAGGGGATCAGATCGTCACCGCAAAGCCCAACGACCTGATCGTTGCCGTAATCGGGGAGACATCTCAGGTCGTCGATTCTGTCTTGCAAGGGATTGATCAAGCCCTTCTCGCTCTGGAGGAGAAAGGACCGGCCTCTCATCTTCAAACCTTGGAGGATGGCCTGGTCGAGAAACCGAACGCTAACCTCGCGGTACTAACCATCCCCGGAGAATATGTGTTCCGCGAGGCCAGTAAAGCCTTAGAAGCCGGGTTGAACCTATTCATCTTTAGCAGCAATGTGCCCATCGAGGAAGAACGCAAGCTCAAAGAACTAGCCGCGGATAAGAATCTACTGGTTATGGGACCCGATTGCGGCACTAGCATCCTTGGTGGGGTTGGGATCGGATTCGCAAATGTCGTAAACAGGGGTTTGTTTGGTGCGATCGGACCATCGGGAACAGGACTGCAGGAATTTACAAGTCAGATCCACAATGCCGGTTATGGAATTTCTCACGCAATTGGCACTGGCAGTCGTGACCTTTCGGATGAGATCGGCGGTATCACTACCATCCAAGCGCTAGATACGCTGGAGGCCGACCCGCAAACGAAGGTCGTGTCGATCATCGCCAAACCACCGGGGGGAAAAACACTTGAGCGTCTTCTCGCACGCTTGAAGATCTGCAGCAAACCGATCGTCGGCTGCTTCCTTGGAGCACGTATGGATTCGTTCGAGGGTGGAGATGCTCTAACCTGGGCACCTACGATAGACGATGCGGTCCTGGCAGCGATCCAACATGTCGGAGAAAAGCCAACCGTTGCGAGGATAGAGCTGACGAAACAGGAGCGCGAATTGGCGGCCAAATCTCGTGCAGATTGGGCCCCCGGGCAGCGTTTTCTTCGCGGACTATTTGCTGGTGGGACATTTTGTTACCAATCTCAACAAATCTTGGGTGAGGCGGGTATCGTGGTCCACTCAAACACACCACTAAATCCCCAAACAAAACTCACCAACCCTGACAGAAGTTCTGAGCATACGATGATCGACATGGGCGATGAATTCTACACGCAGGGAAGACCCCATCCGATGATCGACGGCACGATGCGCAGACTGCGAATCCTGAGTGAAAGCCGGGATCCATCAGTCGCCGTCCTGCTACTTGATTTCATTCTAGGATACAACGCTTCGATGGATCCTGTAGGGGACGTGCTGGATGCTATCATGGAAGCGAAACAAACGATGCGTCAACAGACGGGAGAGTTGATGATCGTTGCATCGATATGCGGTACCAAAGAGGATCCGCAGGAATTGGATCTGCAGGTGAAACTACTGCGTGAAGCAGGCGTGATTGTATTCCAGAGCAATGCGAAAGCTACGCTTTTCTGCTGTGAACTATTTAAACCTGCCTAGGAGGATTACATGCCAGACAAGATCGAAGAACTCCTTCGTGAACCGTTAGTTGTAATCAATCTGGGCTTAAAGGGATTTGCAGCGAGCCTGGAGAAGCAAGAGGTCGAGGTGATCCAAGTTGATTGGATCCCGCCGGCCGGTGGTGATGAAGAGATGATCGACCTGCTGGATAAACTATTGTGATCCACTGCAAGTCCAGCATATTTTCTTTGATTCCAATAACCGATTGACTTCAAGATTCCTATACTACCTTCATTAAAGTTAGTCTTTTTGAGGATTTGGCCTATGTGGGTCGACCCTCAAGTCTTCTGTCCATTGTGACCCGAGTTCACTTGACTTCTTGGATTCAACGCGCCAAATCAGGTGTTCTTCAATCATTCACCCGATGTTGTACCTAGAAGTTGAATCCAAGTGAGAGCGGGGAGACCTTCTTACAAAAAGTAGAATATTTGTGCAGATGCCCGCTAATCTCCAGTGTCGTCATGGCACATAAGCACTTTTCACATTTGCTGCAGTTTTACGAACCTTCCGTGTCACGATCTATGCAGACGTGTAAATGATCATAAGTTACATCCCAATCCGCTAAGATAGCCACCTTCTCCACCCTTTGGGTTGCGGCGCCAAGATCAGCAAATTGATGCGCAAGCTATTGTTCTGCACTTTGAGAATGGTCTTTGCAGCGCCCAATCACCCCAACCACATGATCAAGGCGACGGTGATAGCAATGCTGAACACATAGCCCTCTATAGCGGAGTAGTTCAACTCTCGCCACTGCAGCAGCCCTCGGAAAAAGCTGCGGATCGCCGCGAGTTCCAAAAAAAAGGACGCTGGCGACCGCAGCAATTACGATGTAGGTCCCGTAGCCAGAGTCGTTGAAGACCCAGATCGAGATCGATCGGGCGAAAATGGAGCAAAGGACGATGACTATTAATCCGCCGCCCCCATACAAGGAAATGGTTGTGAGCACCAGTTTGCTGAGGTGACAATAAGCTTTCTGGCCGTGACAATCGGCGATCAGTTTTGTGATGCCGGCGCCAATGCCCAAGGAGAGTAAGCGCCGGACGGCGAACAGAAAGCCATTGGCTTGCGCGAAGATCCCCAACCCCAACGGCCCCAAGAATAACGCCAGGACCTTGGTGGGTAGAAAGCCATAGATGACCGAAACAACCTGCAATACCCCAATAAAACCATAGGCATCAAGGAATTCACTGAGTATTTTCAGATCCGGCAGCATATGGCATGGGAAGGCATACCTCGCAAAGGCCGGCTCTTCACCAAAGATTGGCCAGGTGGCGAGAGATAGTCTTTTCATTCGTTCGGCAAGTATAGAGGATATAGCGGTATCTGTATTCAGCAAAGGAGCTGACTCGATACCGCAAGAGCCAGCCCCTGGCACGATGTATATCCGCCTTTACAGTTTCAATCCGAAATCATTCTCCATCTCGGATTTGAAATCTTCATAGATCTCCAACCACCATGCTTGTGGTGTGGCTGAGGCCACGTCGTACACCTCGGGATATGGCTTTCCAATATCCGGATCAGCGAATTTGTGCTCATACTTTTCGACAAGTCCACTCACGATCTCATTCCCTTGCTCGAGAGGGAGCTGCTGATTGTACACTGCGTGAGCTACCTCGGCCATGCAGCGCGCGTCCAAGCCGCTTCCGTGCGGGAATTTGCCGTTGGTTGCGCCCACGCCGTGGGGGTGATTTCCGGTGAGCGTCTTGGTGATCGTGATGGCGGCGATCTCGTACAGGATGTCCTGCGTCCCGGTCCCCGCGCTGGTCCACACATCTCCGATGTTGATGATCGGCGAATTGCGCGCGAAGGCCTGGCCGACGAGGTTCTCAGCCCAGATGCTCTCCGGGGGGCTTGTGGAAACCCATTTGTTGTGGGCTGGATGGCACAGCGAGACCGAGGCTCGATGTACGATCAGCCCCAAGATAAACGCGGCGATTGTGACGATCGCCGCGCCCTCCGGACCTCCGGCGTAGCCGCCTATGATCGCATCCACAAGATTAATGTTGTAAACGCCGTATTCATAAGCCGCCATCGTCTTTGTCAGCCGTTGGTAGTCAACCTTCAGCTCGTTGAGCGTGGGGACGAAGTGGAAATTTCCAGGCGCCATAAAATCAGGATGCATTGTCGCCAAGTCCCCTAAGGCAGTTGTGCTACTCTCCGCGGCCACGTAGGGCATCCCTGGGCGGCCTTCACGCAATAGAGCCTCATTCACATACATCAACTCTTGGCGCGTGGCCCTGACCTCCATAGGGGAGCCGGTGCGCACCCCGATCCCATCGATGATGTGCAAGCTGCCATGTCCCAAAGCATCGACCAACGGCTCCTTGATATAGGAGCGGATCGACTGCCGGAAGTCCTGCTCGCTCAGCGGCGCGCCGGAGAAACCCGCCCAAATGAATGGGCGCTCGAGCTTGCCCCAGACGCTGGCTCGCAACGTGCGTTGATCCTTGCCAAATCCAACTCTGAGTTCCCTGGGTGCGGCTTTGAGCCCATACAGCAGTTCCTGCCGGTTGAACTTGATCACCCTGGAGGTATCGACACAATACATGCCGGCATGTTCTGCCAACTCCAACCCGGCGTTGAACGCGGCATCGGCCATTTGCGGGTCTAGCGTGATGAGCTGTTGGTGCTGATATTCAATACCGTATTTCTTGACCAGGTCCTTGATCGTCCTGAAGATGACCTCGATATCGAAATCACGTTCTTCGACAAACGGGCCGCTCTCAGTGCGGCGAATGACCTCCATTAAATCCACAACCATGATTATCCTCTCCCCTGCGCTCTCAGCATTCTAGTGACGCCGGCTTCGGCGTGCGCGCCGCCGTACTCGGCTCCAATTTCTTCAGCGAATTCGGGTGTGACCGGTCCCCCTCCGATGAAAACTTTGAATCTGCCCTCAAGCCCTTTCTCCTTGAGCAGCTCCATCGTATCACGGCAATAGGGCAAAGTCGTGCTCAGCAAGGCCGAAAGGCCAATGATGTCCGCCTCGAATTCCTCCGCCTTAGCGACGATGGTCGCGGCGGGCACGTCCCGGCCTAGGTCAAGCACTTCAAACCCGTTCGCTCTCAACAGGGCGCATACGATGTTTTTGCCGATATCGTGGATATCGCCTTGAACGGTGGCCATCGCCACTTTGCCCGGGATCTCGATCCGCTCCTCTCGGGCTTCGAGATGCGGCTGTAAGAACTTGACAGCAACCTCCATCGCCTCGGCCGAGAGAATTAATTCCGGCAAGTACATATCCCCTTTATTGAAGCGATCGCCCACCTCCTTGAGGGCTGGATTCAAGATTTCGTTAATCATCGACAGCGGCGCTACACCGGCCTCGATCGCCTCTTCCACGGCTCCGACAACCATTTTGTCATCACCGTCGATGATCGCCTGATGAATTCGATCGCGTGCTGAGCTTCCTGACACCTTATCGCCTCCTTTCAAATCGAAATCAGCTTAGCCAAACAGTTCCCGCTTAAGTTGCGCCACCTCGGCACCGAAATCGGCCAGATACTTGGCTTTGCTCTCCGCCTGCATGAAGGAGGCTTCGAAGCTGTTGCGCGCCAAAGTCTCAATATCATCGACCGCCAAATCAAACGTCTCGGTCACCTGCAAGTAGTCGTTAACCAAATCGGTGTGGAACATGGGCGGGTCATCCGAATTGATTGTGACCAAGACCCCTGCGTCCATCAGCCGTTTGATCGGATGCGCCGACATCTGCGGGTAGACTTTGAGGGCGATATTGCTGACCGGGCAGACCGTCAACGGGATTTGGGTCTCAACCAGATGGGCGATCAGTTGCTCATCGTCAATCGACCTGACTCCATGATCGATGCGCTGCACGCCCAGGGACTTGAGCGCATCCCAAACGCTTTCCGGCCCGGCATCTTCGCCGGCGTGGGCCACTTTCTTGAAGCCCAACTCGGTCGCCAGATCGTAGGCCGCTTTCTGTCTCGACGCCGGGTATCCAATCTCCTGGCTGTCGAGGCCGATGCCGATGATGCCTGCCACCTCGCGGCTCTCATGCGCCTTCTCAACCAGACGAACGGCTTCCTGGGGGTCGATTGTGCGGTCGATATCGGCGATGAACCACATCTCAACGCCGAAACGCTCCTTGTTGATCCTACGCCCCGAGGCCAGGCCTTCGATCACCTGCTGCCATGGGACGTCGCGGCGGTCATGGTAGGCCTGGGTGAAGAACACCTCGCGATAAGGGATGTTCTGCCGCGCGGCGTCTTCTCCCAAATCGACGGTGATAGTCTCAAAGTCGGCGGCCGTCTTGAGCGTTCCACACGCCAGCGCAAAGATGCCCAAGAACTGGTTGAGATCCGTGAATTCATAGAAAGCCTTAGCCCCCTGCTCGTCCTCGAATGGCAGTTCAATCCCATGGCGGCCGGCGAGCTCAATCAGAGTGCGGGGCTGGATCGAGCCTTCAAGATGGCAGTGCAACTCCGCCTTTGGGATGCGTTCAATGAATTGCTTCAGTTGTGGAGATATCATGAGAACCTCCTTCTCAATACTATTATTGGCAGCAGTTTTCCATAGGCCCGTATTTCATATTTGTCCATTCTTGCGCACCTGCTCTCGTCACCGGCGGTGGCTTACAACATCGGCTTAAGATTTTTTGTGAAAATTATCACATATTATTTCGTTCTCTCTCGCCCCAATCGCTCAAAGATAACCGCCGGCGTCAGTGGCAGGCTGTCGAACCAAACCCCGCTGGCATCCCTCAGCGCCGCGGCGATCGCAGGCGCGATGGCTATCAGCGGCGCCTCCCCCAAGCCGCGCGCTCCCCACGGACCGATCGGCTCGGGCTCTTCCAGGATTATTGTCACGGATTCGCGCGGCACATCCATGCAGGTTGGTATCAGATACGTGCTGAGGTTTGGGGTGAGAGTGACGCCATGCTCGCTAATCAGATCTTCCATCACCGCATACCCCAACCCCTGAACCACCGCACCCTCAACCTGCCCCCGGATCAATCTTGGGTTTATCGCCTTTCCGACGTCGACAACAGTGATCACCTTCGGGATGGACAGTTCCCCGGTTTCTGTGTCCACCTGCAGCTCAACCGCCTGAGCAATTGGGCTGTAGGAGTAATTTGGGAAACAATGCCCGGTCTGGGGGTCGAAAGCGGTTGTCGCCGGCGCTCGATAAGTGAAGCTGGCGATAGCCGGCCGATCATCTCGTCTCCAAGCCTCCAAGGCGGCTTGGCAAGCGCCGCAGACCGCGTTGCCGCCCATAAGGGTCAGCCGGGAGGCCGAAGCGCTGCTCGCTTCCGGCGAAAGGTCTGTATCCGCATTGATCAAACGGATCTTTTCCGCAGGCAATTCCAGCGCTTCGGACGCCATCTGTAAGAGCACCGTAAGCATCCCTTGCCCCATCTCGGCGCCTGAATAACGCACGATCGCCTGCTCGATATTGGCTTTACCGTGGAGCTCGACCGTCGCGGTCGATTCATCCGCAAAGCCAAAGCTGAAACCGACGTTCTTAAAGCCGATTGCCAGGCCAAACCCTTTCTTCTGTGTCCTGCTGCCAGGTTGGCTGCGCTCCTGGTTTTGCCAAGCGCCACCCGACCTGGTCCACCCGGCTGCTTCAGCGCATTCCGTCAGCAGCCGATCCAGGTGAATGCCTGCAGGGAGAGGGGTGCCCACGGAGAGTGAGGCCTCACCACGCAGCAGGTTGCGCTCTCGGATTGTGATGGGGTCCATGCCCAGGGCTTCAGCCAGCTTCCCGATTTGAAGCTCGGCGGCGAAAATGCCTTGAGGGCTGCCAAACCCCCGCATCGCCCCCGCGGGGATGTTATTAGTGTAGACGGCGTATGCATCCACCTTGACATGCGGAATGTCGTAGACGCCGGTGCAAGTGAGCGCGGTCTGGCGATACACCAAGGTCGAAGTATAAGCATACGCACCAGCGTCGGCGACGACTTCAACTTCGGCGGCGGTGAGCTTGCCCTCGCGGGTGGCGCCCCAGCGAGAGCTAATGAACATCTGATGGCGTTTGCAGTGGCCGCGAATTGATTCCTCCCGCGACCAGACGATCTTCACCGGCCGTCCGGTCTTCAAGGCCGCCAGAGCCAACACAATTTGGACCGAGATATCCTCTCGCCCGCCAAACGCGCCACCGATCGCCCGATAGATGACGCGCACCCGCTCTTCAGGCAAACCGAGCGCGTGGGCGATCTGACGCCGATCATGATGCGCCCACTGCCCCGCCGTCTCAACCACCACCTGATCGCCATCCAGATAAGCCAGGCCGGCTTCGGGCTGCAAGAACGCATGCTCTTGCACGGGGAGATAATAGTGTGCGGAAACGATCACATCGGCCTGAGCGAAACCCTCTTCGATATCCCCTTTGCGAATGGGCATGTATTCCAGGATATTAGAATCCCTGTCGGGGTGGATCTGAACTGCGCCGGGTTTCATAGCTTCCCGCGGGTCGAAGAGAGCTGGCAGATCCTCATAGCACACCTCAATCAGATCGCGCCCACGGGCTGCGGCGCGCTCGGTTTCCGCCACTATCACCGCAATCTGATCCCCTTCAAAACGGGCCACATCCCCGCAGAGGACTGGCTGGTCGGCGGTCACGTAGCCATATTCATTGGCCGCAACGTCCTCGGCGGTGAGAACCGCGACGACCCCCGCAACGCGCAATGCTCTGCTCGCGTCTAACCTGGTGATCCGTACATGAGGGCGGCCCGCAAAAAGGATCTTCAAATGCAGCATTCCCGGGCGTGAGAGGTCACCTGGATAAAGCTCCTCACCGGTGACCTTGCTGAGTGCATCAACCCGCGGGGCCGATTTTCCCACATGGCGCAGGGCGCTCTTGCTTGAGGTTAAAACACCAACCATAAAGAATCCGTGATTAACTTATTCCCTGAATAGGGATGAGTCAGCTGAAAACATTAGCCACCAGCCGAAAACGGGGTATATGGGGGTTGTGTTCGTCCATGCCCCACACAGGCTGTTTCCTTTTTCGCGTTTGACCTAACTTCGCTGCGGTCAATCAAGAGCAACCTGGAACAACTAGAAGCTCTCTTTAGAGACATCAGATCAGCCTTCCTCCCTGAAGTAAGGCAGGCCTAACGCATCCGGTGCTGTCCCCAGTCTACGCTCACCGCGCCTCTTGGTCATGAATGGAATCAGCATAAGAAGCAGTGTACTCAAGTAAGGCATCATCGAGAGAAACGCTGCCGGGATACCCCAATCTCTCAATTGGGCCACAAAACCGAGCGATGTGACCGCACCGAAGAGCAAAGCGCCAAGCACAATCGGGATTGGCCGCCAGCCGGCGAAAATCACCAGCGCGATGGCGATCCAACCCCGGCCGCCAGTTACACCTTCAGCCCAGGAAGGAATAAAAGCCAGTGTAAGATAGGCGCCGGCCATCGCCGACAGCCCCGCGCCGACGCTGGTATATAAGAATCGCAGCCCGGCGACACCTATCCCTGAGGCGTCTGCAGCCGAAGGATTCTCCCCCACCGCTCGAACGCTCAAACCGTGTCGCGTCCGATAGAGCAGGAAGGTAACAATAATCGGGAGCAATAAGAAAGCGAAGTAAACAAGGACATTGTGATTGAACAGCCCTCTTCCGAGGATCGGAAGATCGCTCAAGAGCGGAATGGGCACACGCTGGAAGCGTGCCTGCGCAGGCTGGCCGGCGTAGGGAGCGCCCAGGCGCCCGGCCAGGCCGGTGCCGAAAAAGGTGAGTGCAAGGCCGCACAGGACTTGGTTGGCCTTGAAGATCACCGTGGCAACTGCGAACATCGCCCCCATCAATAATCCCACTATGGCGGAGGTGACAAGGCCACCAAAAGCGGTTGTGGAGAAGACATTTACCGCGATGATGGCCGACACCGCGCCCATGGCCATGATCCCTTCTAGGCCAAGATTGAGAACCCCCGTGCGTTCGGCCAGCACCTCACCCAAGGCTGCGAGGGCGATGATCGTGCCGGAGGCCACGGCAGTCGCTAACACACCGGCGAGCACATCTTCCATTCACCAACCTCCATTTGATCCACTCATCTTCTATGAAAACGAACGCGAAGCCTAAGTTTCAACCTCACCGCCCTGACCTGTATCCACCGCGCCAGCAGCGCTCTCGACCGGCGTTCCCCACTGCGGCCCGCCAATTGGGGATTCACCAGGACCCTCTTCCACGTCGCGAACAAGACGGTAGCTAGCCGCCACTTCCCCGATAGCGGCAAAGAGAAGTATCAAACCGTTGATAGCAATAACCGCGTTCACTGAAAGGCCTTGAGTCGAAAGGACGATCCCTGCGTTCAGCAGCACTGCCAGCAGAAAGCCCGCAATGATGGTTGCGATCGGAGAGGCGTTGGCAAGAGCCGCCACGATGATGCCGGAGTAGCCATACTCGTTGGAAATAAATCCCGACAGCCGATGCGCGGTGCCCGTGACGATGATCGCCCCCGCCAGCCCTGCAATCGCGCCGGAAAGCAGCATCACGATCAGAATGTTGCGGGTCACGGGCATGCCGGTGAACTCGGCGGCCCGACGGTTTCTGCCGATCGTCGTCACTTCATAACCCCAGCGAGTATTGTTGAAGACAAAATATAGACCTATCGCAATCAAGATCGCGATCAGGATGCCAATATGCAAAGTACCCACCAAGCTCGGGAGTTCGTAAGGGATGCGATAAGTGGCGGTCAAAACACCCACCACCCGATCCCGCCAAGGCCCCATTGAGAAGTGATTGACGAACAGGATGGCGACGAAATTGAGCAGCAGGGTGGTGATGATCTCATTCACATTCCAGTATGCGCGCACCAGAGCTGGCACCAGGATCCACAGCGCGCCCGCCATGGCTGCCGCCAGAAACATGGCCAAAAACATGGGAATTACCGGGCCTTCGATGTGGATGCCGATCGCTGTCGCTGCCCAGGCGCCCATAAAGAGCTGTCCTTCGGCGCCGATATTCCAGATGCGCATTCGCATGCAAACCGCGACTGAAAGTCCGGTGAGGATGAGTGAAGTCGCCAATAAACCTGCCTGCTGCAATCCATATGCGCTTCCCAGCGTCGATTCGATCGCCCGTTTTGCAAGATCGATTGCGGGTAGGCCGCCCAGTTCGATGACAACGCCTGAGATGATCAGCGCTAATAGGACCGCGACACCTCTGGCGAGCAGCCCAGCCCAAGGCGTCACCCCGATCTGGCGCTGCAGGCGCCACGGGAAGGTTCGAGGGCTCGAGGGTTCAGCTTTCATCTGTGAGTATCGCTCGCAGGTCGTGCTCCGCCCATCATCAAGCCAATCTCCTCTCTATCGGCTGCACTCGCTTCAAATAAGCCGATTATCCCGCCCTCATACATCACAGCGATTCTGTCGGCCATGATGAGGATTTCATCCAAATCCTCGGAGATCAGCAGCACCCCGCTGCCTGCGTTCCTGTGTTCGACAATGACCTTGCGAACCTCTTCGGTTGCGGCAACATCCAGGCCGCGCGTCGGATGGACCGCTACCAGTAGCCGCGAGGCGATGAGCATTTCCCTTCCCGCCAGAAGACGCTGCTGGTTCCCACCGGATAAATTGCGCACTGGAACTCGAACGTTGGGAACACGCACATCGGCCTTCTTAACCAGCTTGCGCGCGAATTTGGCCGCTTCCCGGTTATCCATTCGTGCGCCTACGGAGATAGGAGGCTTCCAATACTCACGGAGGATCGCGTTGTGTGTGACAGAAGCGCTCCTCACCAGACCCATCCCGATACGATCCTCAGGGATGTGGCCCACGCCTGCTCGCGCTAACCGTATCGGAGAAGCGCGGCTGAGATCCTCCCCATCAATGATGATGGTCCCCCGAGTGAGAGGTCGAAGCCCCGTCAGCACCTCGGCCAGCTCCCGCTGACCATTCCCGGCCACACCCGCCACCCCGAGGATCTCACCTTCTTTTACGCGCAAGCTCACATCAATCAGCGCCGGAAGGCCGCGATCGCTCAGGGCGCAAACATCTTGCAAATCAACGATCGTCTTCCCGTCCACCGGCACCTTGTCCAGCTTGTGGAAAACAACCTCCTGGCCGATCATCAGGCGGGCAAGCGTCCGTCGATCGCATTTGGACGTCAAGCGAGTCGCCACCTTGCGCCCACCCCTCAATACAGTGATCCGGTCAGAGACCTCGAGCACTTCATCCAGCTTGTGGCTGATAAAAACAACCGCCCGGCCGCTAGCGGCTAAGGAGCGAATCACGCGAAAGAGCTCCACCGTTTCGATGGGGGCCAGGACTGCGGTGGGTTCATCCATGATGAGGATACGCGCACCTCGCGCGAGCACGCGCATGATTTCGACGCGTTGCTGCTCGCCCGTCGACAACTGCCAGATCTTGGCGCGGGGGTCGACGTGCAGGCCGTATTCAGAGCAGATCTGCTGCGTTCGTTCCGCCAGCTTCGTCATGGAGATATCCCACGGCGTCTGCTCCCAACCCAGGTGGATGTTCTCAGCCGCGCTTAGTTTTTCAACCAGCCTGAAATGCTGGTGCACGATTCCGACCCCGGCTGCGATCGCTTGCGCCGGCGATTTGAAACCAACAGACTCGCCCTTGATGAAGATGGCGCCTGCATCCGGCCGATAAGAGCCGCAGAGGATATTCATCAGCGTCGTCTTGCCGGCGCCGTTCTCGCCGAGTAGCGCGTGAACCTCTCCTGCGCGTAGCTCGAAGTCGACACCTTGATTAGCGATCACTCCCGGAAATCGCTTCCAGATAGCGCGCATCTCGACCAAGATTTGATCACGGGTTTCCTCTCCGACCTCGAGCTTGCCTTCGGTTGTCAGGGAAGAGGATGGTGTCATATATGCTCCCTGTTCTGCCGGAAAACAGTATTGTTATCCGTGATACCTATTTTGAACGAGAAATAAATGCGTGCAGGAAAGGATCGAGCGAGCCAACTTATCACCCGCTCTGGAAATCCAGATATGGCTGCAAGCGCAATTCGCCAATGGCTCAAGCTCGCTCAATCCTGACCCTCAACCGTCGATATGGCGACGATCAGATCTAGGGCATTCCACTCACACCTTCGACCGCCCACTCCCAGAGATACAGTTCCATGAGAGACATCTCCTCGCCCTCCGCGATGCGGAGTGTTCCCTCCGTGTCATAGATGGGTCCCACGAAGACATTCAGCCCCTCATCGATCATCCGGGCCCGAACAGCATCAACCTGGTCACGGACCTCCTGCGGTACGTTCTGGCCCCAATCATCACGGTCAACACCGCCGGTGATGGGCAGCAATCGTTCCTCCGCCTTCCATGTGCCGTCAAGGAGAGCACCCACCTGCTCCACATAGTAGGGTCCCCAGTCGAGTTCGACCGAGCTCACGTAGGCATTCGGGCCGAAACGACGTATATCGGTATTCCACATCGCCGCCCATACGCCGCGCTCTTCAGCGACCTCAAGATAGCCGGCCTCATCCATGATGCCGAAGAGAAAATCGGTGCCATCATCAATCAACGTGTGGGCTGCTTGGGTCGCGGCCGCCGGGTCAAACCACGAGTTGATCAAGACCACCTTGGTGGTCACATCCGGATTGACCGAAAGTGCGCCGAGATGGAACGAGTTCACACTGGCGTACACCGACTGAACGGGATAGGAGCCGACATAGCCGAGCTCATTCGTCTCAGTCAGCAGCCCAGCCACCATGCCAATCAGGTAGGATGGATCCCAGTGATTCACGTAGTACCAGGCCAGGTTGTCGGTGATCTTGTGGCCATCGCATTCCAGGAAAGCGACCTCCGGATGCGCGTCGGCTACTTGGTAAACAAAGTCTGCATACTCCGAAGTGATGAAAATCATCTGCGCGCCATCAGCGATGAATTGTTCGAGCGCGCGTGGAGTCTCCTCTGAAAACGGCAAGTTCTCGATCATCACAGTGCGAACCCGGTCGCTGAAGGCCTCTTCGACCGCCTTCATGCCCTGATCGTGGGACCAGGTCCAGCCTTCGTCCGAGACAGGCCCGACGTGACCGAACGCGATCAGGACGGGCTCTTCAGGCTGCTCTACAACCGGTTCCTCGGTCGGTTGCGCACCGCCACAAGCTGCGGCAGTGAGCATGGTTGCGAGAGTTAGAACCGAGAGCAACCACAAATTCCTTTTTCGTACGTACATTTCTCCCCTCCATAGTATATGATTATGAGCCGATATCCCAACATAGCGATTTCTGAATGCTCAATATGGTCAACTCCTTTCACATATGTATTTCCGGAAATACAAAAGGCCCACTTTTCTTCTAGATGCTTGTCTTTTCAAGATCCGTTCAGAGCTTCCTCCTTATGAAAATCTATCTTGCTATTCGACAGCAAATCGACTGGGAGACAAATTAATTTGCTTTTCGAGAGGTTTGGCCGCCATCGATATCAATAAGCAATTCGCTACTGCCTAATAGGCGTTGGAGGACAAAAAATCCCTCAAGTCTCATTGGGTGATCTTTTCAGCTCCTCGTTTGGCGATGCCGGATCACCTCAAAGGTCACAAAGCCGCCGGGGAAATAGACAAACGAATGCCAGAGAGGGTGTTCTGCGCGGTTGTAGCCGATTTCTTCCATTACCAGCACCGCCGTTATCGGATCAAGCGTCAGCCCTCGCATTTCGCAATTCTCGGCAATATCCGGCCGTATCTTGGCCACATGGTACTCCGTTCGTTGATTGCATCGCTGTTCGAGGAACGCATACAGGGGTTCGGTGATCTCAGGTTGAGCAGCCACCTGCTGGGCGAGATCGTCCCCAAACACCCAACGCGGAATGGAGTTAATCGAATAGATCACCGGATCGCCATCGGCGGTGAAAATCTTATGCGTCCTCAGCACGTCCTCGCTCTGCTCTATCTGCAGAGCTTGCGACACATCTGCATCAGGTTTCACAAAGACGCCGCTGACGAATTGGGTTCCGAACTCGTAGCCCTGTCTGGTGATCAAGTCATAGAAATCTGTAGCTTCGTTGAGCGGGTTGGAGATTCGTGAGAGCTGGCTGACGAAGGTGCCTACACCATGGCGACGGACGACCAAACCTCTGGCCGCAAGCGCGCTCATGGCGCTGCGCACCGTCGCGCGGCTGACGTTGAATTCAGATGCTAGTTTATTTTCCGGAGGCAGTTGGCTACCAGGTGGGAAATCTCCGTTCATGATCTGCTCTATCAGAATCTCTAGTACCTGGCGCGCAAGAGACGCCGAGCGTACTGGTATTCGAGGTGGCATACTTCAACCCTTCTGCCCAAGTCTAAAAAGGTTTGCAGCGCTGCACATGATATAAGATGGCAGCCATCTGTCCTTTTACACTATATATTAAAGCGGTGGGTTTGTCAAATCCCTTTGAAGCCGGGGTTGAAGCAATGCCAAATTCTGGGAGAAACCCTATAGCTGGGGGCACGGCGAAGCTTACCCCCCATATCTGTGCCTACCCACAGCGCCAGAATGGCTTTCTTATCTTATTCTTTCAATTGATGACCCCACAAGCAAGAAACCAATGGTAGAGAGGAAACGGCATCTACCTGCGCTTCCCTACAGCTCAGACGATACCTAGAAGAGCCCCAGAACGCTGTCGAGGCTCCACGTCGCGCCCGCAACCAAGACAAGCAGGATGACCTCCGAGGCGATCATCATCAAGTTCTGACCTTACTCACACTGGTATCCTGCGTTCACAGATCTATCCTTCGGTTTCACGCCCAGCATCGTTTTTGGCGTACAGCCTTTTCACTTGAAGAAGGACCTGTCCTGGTTGTTAATCAGGTTTTCCTACACGGAATACTACTTCCCGACCAACCATTAGGCACGCCAAGTCCTCACGCGTCACGCTGGCGGTTTTAACTGTTGCGATAGTCTGACCATCACGCATTATGCTAATACGATCACAAATGCCTAACACTTCATCAAGCTTATGACTGATGAAAACCACACCATGCCCTTCGACGACCATCTTCTCAATGGATGAGAACAACCCCTCGATTTCGGCAAGCGTGAGCACAGATGTCGGTTCATCCAGGATAAGGATGCTGGCATTTCGATAGAGAGGTTTAAGGATTTCGACGCGCTGCTGCTCACCTTCTGAGAGATGCCACAAGGGAGATACGCGGTCAATATCCAGGCTGTAGCGGTCGGAAAGCCCGGTGATGCGATTTGCTGGTTCATCCAGATCAAGTATGAGGGTTTCGGTTGCCAGACCAAGGACAATGTTCTCGGTAACAGAAAGGGTTGGAATATTCCGGAAATGCTGGTGAACCATACCGATGCCTAACTGAATGGCATCTGCTGGGGAGCGAAGCGTGACCCTCCCCTAACACAAATTTCGCCCACATCTGGGTGATAAAGGCCGAAAAGAGCATTCATTAAACTTGTCTTGCTAGCACCATTCTCTCCTAACAAATCGTGCACTTCACCAGGCACTAACTCAAAGCTAGCAGCGTCGTTGGCGACGACGCCGTTGAATCGCTTACAGATGCCGACCATGCGCACAAGCGGCTATCACTCGATCGCTGTTGGAGTTCTATCCATGGACACATCCATCACTTGTGTCACCAAATCCCTGAAACCTCCGTTTCAGACGCTTGTTCTCTCGCGGTGGGTCTAGCCATTGTCGGGGAGACCAACGAAAACACTCTTTCTCTAAAGCGATCCGGAATGGCCGCAATCTCGATACACAATCTGCTGTGGACGATCGCTCATCGCCAGCCTTTATTCAATCCTCGGATGCTTGTTTGCGGTGCCAGAGATCTGCGAGCGCTTTCCTTCCCTCCTTGAGCACCTGCTCTTCATCCATGGTCAGTAGTCTTCGGTTCTCCATCACCACCTGACCGTCAATGATGTTAGTCTGGACGCAAGCTGACTGGTAAGAAGACACCAATCGTTTAGTAACGTCGTCCTCTTCAAAGCTACGCATTGGCGCGGCGTACAAGCCTCCATCATCGAGGATGATGATGTCAGCTTTCTTTCCAATTTCAAGCGACCCGATCTCATCTGGCATGCCGATCACCGCCGCGCCCCCTCGAGTGGCCATGTGTAATACATCCTCCGCCGGTAAGGCGTCCGCGCCAAGTCGATACTTCTGGATCAACGAAGCTACCCGCATTTCAATGAACATATCGAGATTGTTATTGCTCGGTGCACCATCGGATCCGAGCGCTACATTGATCCCGCGCGCAAGCATTTCCGGCACTCTAGCGATGCCTGAGCCCAATTTCGTGTTGCAGCAAGGGCAGTGCATGGCGTGAGTTCCTGTTTCAGCCATTACGCGATATTCATCTTCATCCAACCAAATGCAGTGCGCCATTTGCACGTTGGGACCCACCACGCCAATGCTCTCTAGGTAGACTAGGTTACGCATCCCGGTCTTTTTGAGCATAGCCTCGACCTCGTATTCAATCTCTCCAGCATGACCGTGGATGCCCACCCCGGGATTCATATCCGCCTCCTGCTTGATTTCTTTAAATAAACCCTCGGTGTTCCACAATTGCCAGCGTGGTGCGAAACCGTAACGGATTCGACCGTTTTCCTTTCCGTGCCAACGATGCATCAAATCAATACTCTCTCGAATGGAATCCTCAGTCGATTCGCGCAACAGAGGGGGCAGGTTTTCGGTCGAATCCATCATCGCTTTTCCTGCCTGCGCTCGTATGCCTGACTCCTTAATCGCCTGGAACACAGAGTCTTGATGATGGAGCGTGCCCATGTCGATCACACTTGTGGTTCCCGACTTGATCATTTCGGCCAGGCCTAATCTGGCGGAGGCGTAGAGTGTATCGGGCGTGTGCCGGAACTCGAGCCCGGTTATCGTGTCCAGCCACTGGCGTAGCGGCTGATCATCGGCCTGGCCACGTAGCAGGCTCTGACACAAGTGGATGTGGGATTGTACGAATCCCGGCAGCACCAGCATACCGCTAGCGTCAATGGTCTTGTCTGCTGTCCCGTCAATCCGTGGCGCGATCCTCCGGATCAGGTTGCCTTCGATAAGCACATCTCCGTACATGCGGGTATTCTGGTCGTCCATCGTGACGAGGTAACCATTCTTTATGAGAAGGGATGTCATCAGGCGATCCTCCAGTGCGACAAGGCCGCTTGTCGATCAGTCATGGATACAGTTCAATTGCAGACGGCACCGCAAGCATAGATAACGGCTACCGTACACAGGCCAACCCACAGTCTGCCGATCACGTCTAAGCTTCTGCTAGGGAAGTACTGGCTCATCGCTTTCCAACAGGCTCTCAATACTCTCCCGGCATCGGTCACTCTGGTCACATACGGTCACGCCCTGGTAAGCACGGCTCCTTGCATGCCGATCGATGTTAGACCGCTAGAACAAGACTTCGATAACTTGGTTCACCAGATTGCCGGTGGCGCTCTCGACGAGCCCCCTATAGGTCATGCCGTAATTAGGGACTTCCACAATAGTCAACAACATGAGCGAGAGGATCTCTAGATCAACTGAAGGAAGTGTCATGTCATAGCACAATGACTCAAGAGCAGTTGGCTTTAGGGTGCCTGCAGCCTTCCTCTAACAAAGAACCTAGACCTGCCTCGGCAGCACGAGATATGTTCCCAGGCTCATCAACAGGAGACCCATCAACCGCGCTAAACTGAGCGGGATCCGCTCGTAACCGCCGAGGCCAACCGTATCGATCACCGCGGCCAGAACGATTTGCCCAAAGACGATCGCCATATTCCCTGCCAAAACACCAATCCTTGGAACTGCGTAGCCGATCCCCGCGACGGCAGCGATCACCAGTGCTCCTGCCAAAATCGCCCAAGGTGCAACCCTCTGGGTCGCATCCCATGGGATCTTCCTCAAAGAGAATAAGATGATGATGACACTGGCGGAGATCAACCCGGCAGCCAGGTTCTCCAACAGGCTTGCATTGATCGCACCCACCATGCGCGCCATTGCTCCTTCGATGGTCGTCACCACCGCGAAAACAGCGTCCGTGGCTGCAGCAACCAATAACCCGACATTCAGCCCCTCTTGTATTTAACAATCCTCCTGTGGATCTCGAATTCCTTGGTTCGGCCCAAGATATCTCGGACATTGAATATTGGGATGAATAGGAGGCGCCTTTTGATGACCATTACATCCAGAAATCCTTCCTCGCCACCTGATGGCTGCAATGGGAGGCGACACTACGAACTTGGAACAGGTGCTCTCAACATGCTGAAAACGGCATCACGGGCACGAGCAAAATATTGATCAAGATCTATCGCCTCCTCGTCGATTAAGTACTGGAGTGCTGCGCCCTCCATTAAGGAGACCATGATACTAGGGATGAGGTTTGCGTAAGTATGATCAAAAAAACCCTCCCGCACACCCTTTTGGACCACATCTGCGATGTCCGATCGCCAGGTGGCGTACATATACTGGATCTTAGCTCGGATCTGGCGATCGCGTGTTCCCTGAACCCAGAAGTCGTAGAAGACGAACATGCGATGGCTTTCACCCAGCAGAATCTCCTTCATCTGATCGAAGAAGATGGCCAGCTTTTTCTCGGCACCAAGCTCCTCATCCTTTAAAACGTGTGCACGCGCATGCACGAAGTGATCCAGTATGTCGTCGACCACCGCCATAAATAATTCGACTTTCTTGGGGAAGTAGTAGTGGAGATTCCCCTGGCTCATACCAGCTTTCTTAGCGATCAACCGCATGCGTGTCCCACTGACCTTATGTTTTGCAAGCGTGGCCAGCGTGGCATCGAGGATTATCCTCTGAGTAGGACTAATTTCTTCGCTCATGAGTTCGGCGTTCCTCCAGGATCATAAGAAGGTAGTTGACTAGAGTTCCTAGTTCTGCTAGGATAATCATAGCATTAGTTCGGTCAATTAATCAAATCCTTATCGTGGTTTGTGTTAAGGAACTGCCGATTGCCCAACACCTTTTGGAAATCTAACGAGAAGTCCCACTTACCCACGCTCCTTGGAATTGGCAATACCATGCCTGTGGGGAGCGTTGGGCTATGTCTAGTCCCATGTATGGTGGATACCTCATGATCCAGCCTGTTCGCCATGACTAGTTTCACAGGAGAGACCAATGGCAAAACATACCATCCCCAAGGAAGTGGCTGAGAAGCTTGTAGTTGCGTTGCAAAAAGGCGAGGAAGCCAATGCTGTAGCGGCCACGCAGGCCGCACTTGAAGCCGGTATCGAACCCCTGTCTTTAATCCAGGAGGTCATCGTCCCCACCCTAACGAAGGTTGGGGAAAAATTCGAGAACTTGGATATCTTCCTTCCGGAGCTTATGGCGGCGGGCATAGCCGGCACCGCATGCTCAGCCGTCATAGAGGATTTCTTGATGAAGCAAGGTGCTTCGATGGAGGTCGCCGGTACAGTCGTAATCGGAACCGTCAAAGGCGACATCCACGACATCGGCAAGAACATCGTAGCCAGCCTGCTCAAAGCGCATGGCTACCGAGTGATCGATATCGGCAAGGATAGACCGGCAAAAGAATTTATCGAAGCTGCGGAGAGGAGTAAGGCCGACGTCATTGCTGCCTCGGCGCTGATGAGTATCACCCGCGCCGGTTGCCGAGAGGTCGCCGATTTACTGCGTGAGGTGGGATTGAAGGACAAGTATCCGCTGATCGTGGGGGGTGGATCTCTCGATCAAGCGTACGCCGATGAGATCGGTGCCGACGGATATTCGCCTACCGCTGCTGGCGCCGTGGATCTGGTTCATTCGCTTATGCGCGATAAATAAGGATGTGAAGCCATGTATATGAACGAGAGGCTGCTCGAGATTTTTCAACGATCACGTTCGGGAACGTACATGACCGAAACTGAATTCGACCTGCGCGTCGCGAAGCGGACGCAGGAGTTGGTGAAGGCGTTTGAGATTACCTTCGACCCGCAGATGGTCTGTCCTTCCGACGATGGCATGGCGGATCGAGTGTTCGAGGCGGGTGTTCAACTTCTCGTTGACGTTGGTGCATACCACATCGACACGGGGCGTGTGATCCCCTTCACCCGCAGTGAAATCATGGGGGCGCTGCGCCAGGCACCCGACACGTTGTACCTTGGGGAGGGGCAGGATATGGTGATCGCCACCCATAGAGATGTGGAAGACCCCAATCCCCCATTGAACCTCACCGGCCCTGCAGGACAGGCTTGCAGCGAGGAAATCTACCTGGCAAACCTCATCAGCTACGCCCAGGAACCATATGTCCACGCCATCGAATCTGGTGCAACCCTAACCTACAACGGTCAGGATATTGTCGCTGGAACCTTATTGGAAGTAAAAGCGGTTCAGCGCGATTCGGCGACCGCGCGTGAGGCGGTTCGGCGCGTCGGCAAGCCAGGGATGCACATCGGCGACTGCGCTACGGGGATGACGGCCATTGGCAAAATGGCCGCCAGCGAACCAATCAATGGGTTGCGACCCTGCGATGGTCGGCTGGTGGCGCAAATGTGCGAGTTAAAGACCAACGACGATCAGCTTGTCCGAATACCTCACCTACGCAATTACGGATCCCACATCATCAACCTGATGACCCCCTTGACCGGCGGCATCGGCGGCGGCCCCCAGGGTGTGGCCGTAGTGTCGGTGGCCGAGACCCTCTTCGGAGTTCTCGCGTATTACGCCACCTACCACTACCTCAGTATTACACATATCAAATGGACCAATAACTCAGACCCCTGGGGTATGTACGTTCTCGCCATGGCAGGTCAGGCTTTGGCGCGCAACACCCACATTGTCATCACGGATGACCCTTTCAACATGTGTGGTCCGTGTACGGACGAGTTGCTTTATGAAGTCGCTGGTCATAGCATCATCGGCTCCGTCTGCGGTTACACCCAGCACGGTGTCGGTAGCACCGGCGGCAATTTGCCAGATCACCACACCGGGCTTGAGGCCGGCTTCCAAGGTGAGGTTGGCATCGCCGCGACCAAGACTGGTTTGACACGTGAGCAGGCCAACGAGATCGCGCTCAGGTTGCTGCCGAAGTACCAGGACACCTTCGAAAATCCAAAGCGTGGCAAACCCTTCCAAGAGGCCTACGACCTGAAGACCATAACTCCCACTCAGGAATGGCAAGATTGTTACCGACGTGTGAAAGATGAACTCACTAAGCTTGGTTTGGAGTTCGAACAAGGACCCTACGATTGACGTAGTGAACGTTGAAGATTATCTAGAACTCCTCCATGTGCCGGGTTGGGTCACTCCAACCCGGCACAACACCCAAGGCAGTAGGTGGGTAAATCCATGAGATTATCCTGAGCTGGTAATTGCATTTCTGGGATCTTCAAAGCAAGGCGATCATAAAATTCGCTTTTCCTCTACAACGATTGAACATCCCGACCCAATGAATTGCGCTTACAATCCGACCAATGAAGGAACCAAAGGACATGATAACCTTGCTCAAAAACCTAGTGAACTAGGTATCGATCTCCCCCGGTAGCCCAATTGTCATCATCGGTGAAAAGATCAATCCTACGGGTCGCAAGAAATTGGAGGAAGCCTATAAGGAGGGGAATTTAGATTACGTTCGGAAGTTGGCAGCAAGTCAAGTGGCTGCAGGAGCGGACGTATTGGATGTCAACGTCGGCGTTCCAGGCTTAGATGAAGTGGCCCTGATGCCAAAGGTGGTGAAAATCGTTCTCTCGGAGGTGGAGGCACCCATTTGCCTCGACTCAGCCAACACGAAGGCTGTAATGGCCGAAAAAGGACATCCGTCCTGGAAAATGTGCTTGATCATACTCTGAGCGATACAATCACGGTCTTGAATTCCTATCAGGAAAGGCAGGCTGTGATTTCACTTATTTGCCAATGCTTCGAACACATCTTGAATGCCGTCACACAGCACATTCAACGGTGGGTCAAACCTAACAATCCGTCTCTATTCGCTGATGCTGCATTAGACATCACACGCAGCAAGGCGGAACTCATGCTCGAGAACGCCTTTCTACCACAGCAGCTCATCGTGCTCAATCGCCAGGTGATGCGCCCTGCCCTCAAGCCTCACGAGCGTGTCCTGCTGGTGGTGTTGGCCAGCAGGCTGTGGTCCTGGAAACAGGCTCTGGCCATCGGGAAATTTGATACGCTGAGACACTCACAATAGCCAGTAAAGGATGTATCCTATCGTAAGCGGAACTCCGAATAGCGTATTGTGCACTATTATGGTAGTTAGCAGACTGCCTGTTTCTTGATAAGCGTACCCCATACAAAGACCTGCCACGGTTGTGAGCACTACAGTGAACACCACGGAACCCATAGGCATGACTAGGATATTGATGAAATGGAACATGCCCCAGATAATTGCTCCAATGACTGTTCCTATGTGCAAATCGTGCCCAAAAATCTTGATGTATCCCCTGAGATTGTTCATCAAATAGGTTTGAATTAACCCCCTGAACATAGTCTCTTCAGACAGACCTACGACAATCCATTGAAAAGTCATATTGCCTAGCACATTAACCAAAGTAACCGGTTGGGGGATATCCACTGGTATGTTCCTGGCAATTGGAGAAATGTACCTAACAGACATAAGCAGGCCAAAAAGTGCGCCTAGTCCAAGCATACGCCTATGAGTGAAAACTGGCGGCTTCTGCTTCAGATTGAAGCCATATTCTCCCAATTTTCCTTTTGTGAGGTAACAGATTAGCAGGAAAGGTATCAAGAATTGCGGAACGTGGACCAAGTCCGCAACTAGCCAGGAAGAATCTCTCATCAAGGTTTCATAGTTGGATAGTAAACCGAGTGCTGCGTCAATAAGAACTATGATTAGCGTTACTACACCTACTACACCGAGCATTTTGAGGATTGGTGCGGGTTTTAGCTTTACTTGCATGGCTCTTTCCATTCTGTACCATTCATCGCCGAGTAATATGGCGTATAGCGAGACGGCGGATAAGAAGCGGGAGGGGTGCAATAGATGCCGGCACAATTTACTCGATTGGCGTCAGCGTATCCACAGCCTTTTTGTCGCAATAGATCGTCATCTCTCATTCAACTCGCCCAGTTGCTGATACGCCAGGGTCCAGCAGCTAGAGAATAAGGGCTTCACTAGACTGCCGATAGTTATTCCCAGCGGAAAAAGCGAGCAGCCAGGGCAGTACACACCAACAGAACACTTGCGAGGACAGCAGTCTCAAGCAAGTGCTCTCCCCAAGCATCCCCAAACCAAAGCCCGCGCAGCAGCCTGACCACATAGGTGAGTGGCAAAAAGTCGGCTATGCGTTGGACCGTCTCCGGCATCACCTCAAGAGGTATGCTTGCTCCGGAGAGGAACATCATCGGGTAAAAGATCACCATTCCAATCACCTGCGCGGTACGCGCCCCTGGGGCCAGACCGGCGATCAAGTAACCGATGGAGAACATGGCCAGTCCACAGAAAACCACAGCCAGAATCACCGCCATCACTTGCCCCTCGAATTGCACGCGGTAAAGCAGCCAACCGATAATCACCAAGCCCATCATGCCAAGTAAAGTAGTGACCAAATTGGCTACTATATCAGCCAGAATGTAGGTCAAGGGTCGCATGGGTGTGGCCTGGAAACGGCGCAAAACCCCGGACTCGCGGTAACCGCTGATGGTGATCGGAACGCCCAGGAAGCCCACCGTGCCCAAGATCATGGCCGTGTAGCCCGGCATAGAGACATCCATCGAACCATAGCCACCAAACATTGGCAAAGGATCGTTGCCGTACATGGCTCCGAAAAGGACGACCAGCAAGGGCGGGAAAGCCAGAGTGAAAAAGGTGGCGATTGGCTCCCGCAAGTACAGTTTGAGATTTACCAAAGTGAGTTTTCTAAAGCCTCTCATATCGCTACTCCCGCATCTCTTGGCCGGTAAGGCTCAAAAAGACATCTTCCAGATTCGATTGCTCCGTTCGCAGGTCGAGGAAATCTACCCCGGCATCCTCCAAGGCATAGACCAC
>JAUWHR010000068.1 GCA_030605795.1 Anaerolineae bacterium
TAGCGCAGCCTCGATTTCAGCTTGGAAGGCTGAAAACGGTAATGCTCCGACGACGAGTTTGCCATTGATTATGAAGCTGGGAGTGGAGTTAATGCCGTGGCTGATGCCGGCTTGGTAGTCCTGCTGTATTTGATCTTGATAGCGGTTCTCCCGCATACAGGATTGGAAAAGAGCCTTGTCGAGGTTGATATTCTCAGCAAAAGCCTCCAGGCGACGGTCGCTGAAGGCGCCTGCATCATGACCAGATTGGTTGGCGAAAAGGATGTCGGCGTATTCCCAGAATTTACCCTGCTCGGCGGCACACATACTGCCATTGGCTGCTGCAAGCGATTCGCGTCCCAAGAAAGCGAAATTACGGAAAATAAAATACACCTGACCAGTCTCAACGTACTGTTCGATGATCTGTGCTCCCGTGCTCTGGTGGAAAGTCCGGCAGTAAGAGCATTGGAAATCGGAGAACTCTTCGATCACCACCGGGGCGTTGGGCTCTCCCATAGCGTTACCATCAGCCAGGGGATACGATTTGGTCCGGGGGATGACTATGTCCCCTATAGGAGCGATATTCGGCCAGATGATTGTGGCGGTGATCACCAAAGCAGCTCCGAGGAATATAAAGATGACGACGAGACGCCGAAGCCTTCGCTCGCGCATGCGTTTTTGTCGCATTTCCGCACGTTTACTCATGACAACTCCTACTTAAAAGACTTTATAATATCAGATATAACAGATGCGCATTGTCTATCATATAAATAGCTCCAATGTGACTACTCAGCTTACCCTCCCGCAGGTTACGACTGAGAGCATTTATTGGTTTGAATATCCGTCCGAGACGCGATTCCAAGTCAAAATAACATCTAAACCTGCGGGAGGGTGAGTAGTTACGCTCCAATTTGAATAGGTTGGCGTCCTGCTCCCGGCGGGTCTATGATCGACCCGCGATACTCTCAGAGCGTGTCGTCGAGGGTTGCTCATCGGTTAAGCTCAGGATGAGCAGACCTCAGACGAGAATGAGAGCCAATGGACCCCTGACGAGCAACGTTTTCATTCGGATTAGCAGCGGGTGATGATCCATTCGATCATCTCTGCCAACACTTGCTCTTTTTCCGGTTCGTTATGGACCTCGTGGTATAGATTGGGCCAGATGTGGAGAGTCTTGTCTGCACTTCCAATTTTGGCGTAGAACTCTTCGGTTGCCGTATGATCGGTCAACCGATCGATCTGCGCATGGTAAAGGAGCACCGGAAGCTGGAAATCAGCCGCTTTCTCAAGTGCGTCCTGTCCAGCGGCGATCATTTCGACGAACAAACGGCTGCTGACCAAATCATGGACCAGCGGGTCGTCGATATAAGCCTGCACCACCTCCTGGTCGCGGGAGAGATCAGCTGCGATAAGCCCACTGCGTAGTGAGAAAGTAGGCCAGAGATCGGCCAGTATCTTGCCCAACATGGCTTTTAATGGAGGCACTTCGGCGGTGATCCGTAGTCCGGGGCCGGTGGAGATAATGCCGGTGAGTTGGCTTCGTCGATGAATGCCATAGCTAAGGATAAGATGACCACCCAGGCTATGTCCGTAGAGGAAAAGTGGCCGATCGGGAGTAGCTCCCCTAAGCAACAAATCTATATCGTCAAACCACTGAGCGAGGCTGGGGGTATGGCCGCGAGGACCATCGGACTGCCCATGTCCACGCAGGTCGATCGCGTGGAGAGAAAGTCCCGCGGCGGTGAACGCGGCCGCGACATGTGAATAGCGACCGGAATGTTCCCCCAGACCGTGCACCAAACAGACGGTGCCGCGTGCGGTTCCCTCGGGTTCCCAAGCCTGCCAGAATAGGCTCAAGCCATCGCTGGCTGTCAAATAATCCTGCGTGTGATGCATGGTAGGTTTTTCCTTTCACGATTGTTTAACGGTTCGATCTTGCTTGCGTCACACTAGACCGGCGGTATTTCCTCAACCGGCTGTCTACACAGACTTAGTGCAACGTATTATAATCATATTGATGATCGCTTATATTAAAGAAAGGATGTGATATGGAATTCCTATTTAATCTATTTAACCTGCCCGTCTTGCTGCTCGTTCTACTTTTAATTTCCCTGGTATCCTCGGCGATTAAAATTGTACAAGAGTATGAGCGCGGAGTCATCTTCCGCCTCGGCCGACTGGTGGGCGCCAAGGGGCCAGGGCTGTTCTTCGTCATCCCGATCTTCGACCGGATGATCAAAGTCGATCTGCGGGTCGTCACGTTGGATGTACCTTCGCAGGAGATGATCACCCGTGACAACGTGACCGTCAAGGTTAACGCGGTGGTCTTCTTCCGGGTGGTGGATCCCAGTTCGGCGATCGTCCAGGTGGAGGACTTTCGTAGGGCGACCTGGAACATATCTCAAACCACGATGCGAAACGTGGTAGGGCAGTCGGAATTGGACGAACTACTATCTAATCGTGAAGAGATAAACCAAAAGCTTCAACAGATGATCGACGTATCAACCGAACCGTGGGGTGTGAAAGTAAGCATCGTCGAGATCAAGGACGTAGAACTACCCCAATCCATGCAGCGGGTGATGGCTAGTCAGGCGGAAGCGGAACGTGAAAAGCGGGCCAAGCTCGTGCACGCCGAGGGTGAGTTCGACGCTGCCAAGACCCTGGCCGATGCGGCAGATCTTATGTCCCAAAATCCGGTTTCAATCCAGTTGCGTTACCTGCAGACCTTGACCGAAATCTCGATGGAGAAGAACAGCACCATCATCTTCCCTGTTCCGGTGGATCTGCTGCAAGGGATCTTTAAGCTGGGAAGTGGCTCGGAGACCTAGAAATTCGTGATTGAAAGATCTATGTGAAGTACAACGGTAGTGTTTCGGACGGTCTGTTCCTGGTAAAAGCCAATATTGGTTTATAAAGACGCTTCTCCCCGGTAATAATATTAGGGCGACCCACCGGGTCGCCCTTGGTGCGCCTGTAAGCGTGCATAGTCAGAGAGGTGGAAGTCCTCTTCAGGCATACGCTCTCCGGTCTGTAACCGAATGTAACTGCGTCACCGAGAGGTGAGGTGGAGAGCAACAGGAGGTGAATGACCAGTCCATAGGATGACGAACTCGATTCGGCCTGGTGTTTCTGACGAGCCTGCTAGGGAAAGGTGAAGTCTGGACCTGCGGAAGCGGGAGACCTATCGAGCTGAGGGGTAGCGTGCGAAAGCGGCGATAGGAGGGCACTGGGTGGTTGGAGATGGAATGGTCAAGAAGGCTGTGCACGTGAAGCAGGGAGACCTGGGCGGTGGAGAGAGCCGTGCAGGAGTCAGAGCCCTCATAGTAGCGGAGAAGCGCCGTAATGGGCGTGGAGCGAAGGGAGGCAGGAAGGTGGAAGCGTGAGCCTTTCGGCAGGCACAAGGAAGGGCAACCGGCGGGAGTGCCCGGAAGGGCTAAGCAAGCCGGAGACACCAGGGGAAGATGGAACTGGGTAGAACCGAATGTCTGGACGGAACGCATGTTGACGGCCCTGAAAGAAGGGGTGAAAGGAGGCAAATAATGCCTTCTTTGCTGAGTAGGGGTTGTTCTCATTAGCCGCAGCCCTTGCAGATGCCAGTCAATCCTCTCGGAGGTGAACCACCGACTGGAGAGCCGGATGCGGGAGAACCGCACGTCCGGTTCGGAGGGGGGAGGGGCTGGGAACTCAACCAGCTCTTCCTACCCCTATCTATCAATTCAGGTGGCCAATGGTCAGGGTTTAATCTCGATGTCACACTTCTCCAACCATTCTTGACCAGCACTCCCGTATACCTCCATTAGCCCTCCTATAAAATCCTCCATTCCCTCGAGGAAGCCAGTGGCTCCGATCTGGCCCAAAGCGCCTTCGGCCTCTTCCATGCCCTCGAACATTTCATCGAAGGAAAGCCCATCGCTCACCATCCATATAGCAAATTGCAGTCCAAGCTGGTCCATATAGGCAAGGGGATCAGTTTCGATGTCCACTAACGTTTCGTTGCAGATACATTGAGCGATTTTTAGCAGGTCCCCCGTCGCCATAACTCCAACTTGGTAGGTTGAACCAGTTTCTGGCACCGCGCTACTACTTTCGATGCAAATAACGTAAGGCGTCAAATTGGCCCTCTCACCTGGAGGGATGGTAGCAGAGGTTTGCTGGATGACCATCAGTTGTTGCTCGTCGCTGCCAGGCTCGGGCTTGAAAATTAATCCGCACGGAATGGTCACCAGCACCTCATCATTCCCAGGGTTGGTGATCTGGACCGTCAGGATTCGGCCTTCAGTTTCTCCATCTGAAGTGGAAGCTACGCCGTCGAGGACAGCTTCGCCAGGTTGGAGGAATACCGGCTGGGCTTCGTCGGTTGGAGTAAGGTCAAGCTCCGATTTTTCTTTCTCTTCCAGAGGGGGTGGCTGCCCACCGAGGATGGACGGCATATTACAGGCAAGGATGGTGCTCAGGGTGAAGAGGGTAACGAGAACCACGCTCATCTTCATCTGCGTCTTCCCCAGTCCACGAATACAATCCTGCGCCTGATCAGCAAGATCTTCAAGCCTGGATTTGAGGGGTTGGAAGGTTGTGTTGTATGTGTTTTCTGGTTTGTTCATGATGCTCCCGTTTTGTCGTTCGGTATGGATGTGTCTGCTGAAAAAAGCAGCTGCCAGCAGGAAAAGGGATACCGTTCCCTTTCTCGCGCTTGGGCTTCTTTCAATGCAGTCATGGATGATTGACGAATTGATCGAAGCTCACCTAGACGAATAAATATGTACCAGCTTTCACGATCGCGCAAGTAGGGTTCGCTGATTACCACTGCTATACCTTCAAAGGATTCTAAATCCGATTCCGGAAGCGGTGGGATATCAAATTTTGTCACGTCTCTAAGCAACATCTCGTAGCCCGGGTTGTATATGGATTGCTGCAATTGCCGTTCCAAGCATAAGGCACTGATTAGAGTGGAATAGCTTAACCGGCTAGTACTATGTCAACATGATTGCGATGGGTTAATGTCATTCTGAGGAGCCCTTCGACGGAGCTTGTCCTGAGCTTGACGAAGGGCTCAGGACCTTCGGCTCCGCGACGATATCGTACCCGAAGGGTGAGAATCTCGTTTTTTGTTGAATAGAATTCTGCAATTGAAGCAACGAGATTCCCTTTGGCTTGGCTCAGGGCAGGCTTCGCCTCCACTTTGTTACGGCTCAGACCTGTCCAGAGCGAAGTCGAAGGGATGACAATTCATCAGAATCAGCTTAATGAGGTACTAGTTCAATTTGATAGACAGGATACCGCGATCCGGTTTGATGAAAGCCCAACCTCCGGTAAATTTGTAGACTTTGCTCGTTATCTGCTTGGGTATTAACCGATACCCTATCCATGCCTTGGCGGCTGAATCTGCGCAGTACATCTGAGACTAAGGCTTTGCCCATACCGTGGCCTTGCCACTCTGGGGCGACCGCCAATCGGGCGATATGGGCGCCATAGATGGAGGCTGTGCTGACCTGATAGCCCACTGGCTGACCATCGCATTCTACCACTGTGGCAATGGCCGCCAGACGAAAGGCTTTACGCAGCGTATCCAAAGAATGCTGCCAAATGAGGTTGAAAGAGCGCCTATCTACCTCCGCCAAGAAGGCGAAATCTTCCGCGCGCATGAGGCGTACGTGGCCTCGTTCGAGTGGGACATACGGCGGTGCTTCTCCACGCCACTCAAGGAAGATCACATCATTGGTGTGTTCAAATCCACTTTCCAATAGGAGAGGCGCTAGCCAGTCGCCTGAAAGCAGGGTAGCTGCCTGTGTCGCACCTGCGGAGACAGCCTGGACGGACGCCTCAGGCCACAACTGCCCCCACAAATGGGAGGGTGTATAGTCAGCAGCGACGGCGAAAAGCCTAAGCCAGGCGACTGTGGGTGGGTCGGGAGGGCAGGCAAGACAACCAGCTAGCAAGCCATGCTCCAATGCCAGCAGGAATGGAGCCTCACCTAACAGGTCCAGCGCATTGACCCAATCCAGATGTTGGTGCTTCCACTGGGTTGAGGATAGCAAGGCTGTAATGCTAGCTCGATCAGACTGGTTGGCGGTCCGGATGGACCAATGTGGATAAGCGCGCATAGGTCTTGAAGGAGGGTGAGGTGAAGTCGGTTCTGTCACCGGCCAAGCAGGCGAAAGGGCAATCTGAGCAACCGGCGCAGGAGTCGATCGCGGAAATTAAGACTTGGCCGGTCGTCTAATCCGACCTGCATGGTTGTAACCGCCTCGAGTGGTTTACCCCTTCGAAGCTGCAGGCGGGAAAGAGCCTGGAGGGTGTAGTTGTGCCGCTCGGTGTCGCCAAGGTTAGCAAATAGATCAATCGCATGGCGGTATGCAACCTCGGCGCGGTCATGATCCCCGCAGGCATCAAGCGCCGATCCAAGGTTGCCGTAAGCTTGAGCTGCACGACTACTATCGCCCAGATTGAGAAAGACCGTGGGTGTATCCTTTACGGCTTCCAGGGCTTCCTGTGGCTGTCCTACTTGGAGAAGCGCGACGCTCAAATTACTCGCCATCTCGGCTTCCTTCCCTTGATCGCCTTTAGCAAGGAAGGCTTGGCGAGCGGCGGTAAATCCGTCGATCGCCTCTTCCAGGCGACCTTCTCGGTAGGCCGTCATTGCCTGATTTTCAAGCTGCTTAGGGGAAGAGGTGTCTGATGTCACAGGGTGAGGTCAAGTAAGCCTTCAGCCAAAGCGCGAAGTTTCTCTATAGAGAGTTCGCTCAAGTTCTTGGCCATCCTCAGGTAGGATTGATTTCCAGGTTTGCTGAGGAACTCACGCAGCTCGGCTGGTAATTCGAGCAAGAGTTCAAAAGATTGCTTGTTGTTTACCCACTTGCCCACCGGTCCTTCATGGTCGATATATTCCTCTATTGATTGACCTAAGGCAGAAACGAGAACCTCTAGCTCTGACAGAGGGATGGGTCGCTCTCCCCGCTCGAAGGCGCTGACTCGCCTTGGGGATAGACCTACAGTTTCTGCTAAAGCACGAATGGACATCCCCGCTTCGGTGCGATGTTTGCGCAACAAAGCACCGACAATCCGTTGTCGGAGTGAGACCATGGTGGTTGGATCGAAGTCGGCTTTCTGTTTTTTTCCTACAGTTGAGCCCGATAAGAAATACGGCAAGGGGATATCAAGATGGTAGGCGAAAAGCTCGAGTTCAGGCAGTGAGATTGCTTTGCGGCCACGCTCGTAGGATGAGAGGGTGCTGCTAGTGCTTCCGATCAAGGCAGCCGATTCCTTTAGACTCTTATTTGCTGCCAGGCGGGCTTCTCGCAACATCGCCCCTAGCATCTTTGACCGTAATACGAGCGTTTGTCTATCTGACATGAACCTGCTCCAGATGTTGGGTCGATAGGATTATAGCAGAGTTCCCATCGGGTCAAGGTAATCGGACTTTATCACCGGCTTGTTTGAGATGTTGGAGGAGATTGGCACTGAACCGATTGATGGCGATGGTGGCTGGTTCCTCAGGACATCTCAGGTGGAGGGGTGCGTGTAAAGTATTAGCCAAGTGGAATATGGCTCCCATGTTGGGAATACTGATGTTAATTTTATGCCCGAGGGCGGCTTCTATTGCATCCACATTCAATCCCTCGGTGGCAAGGGGTCGGTTACAAAGGAAGAGCAGGCGATCTTTTATGACGCCTTCCTCAAGGAGGTAGTTCCTCACAATATGTGAGCTTGAAATTCCTGGTTCATCAGGAGTGAGGATCATCACAATAGCATCTGCTTGTCGTAGCACAAGCATAGCAAGATGTGAAAGGTCGCGTCCGATATCGACAATCAGGTAAGTAAATGCTGCCTGCAAAGTCTGGATAATCGGTGACAGGCGGTCTGTCTGTAAGTTGACCGCTTGGTGAGGATCGTTGCACCCTGGAACCAGGTAGAACCCCCACGATTTTGGTGCTGGGAGGTTCTTGCGCAAGTATTCAGGGGTTAGTTCCCCACTGCTCATTTTGGTAAGCTGAAAAAGGTCGATCGGTCGTTTGGACCCAGTGATTTGGGCCAAAGACCCAATGGGCAAGACCAGATCAAGAACAACCACAGTATGTTTTGAATCCTGACGGGTAATCTGACCGGCGACGTTAATGCATAGCGACGAAGTGCCAACGCCTCCTTTGGCGCTAAGGAAGGCTATAAGGTGGTTGGACGGGATGGGTCCTTTCACCTTTTGTCTGAGCTGTCCTGCACGTTGTTCCCCTGCTAAGTAGCGCAGAAGGGTGTCGATGGCGTCGGCTTGCTTGACGATATATTGGTTGAGACCGGCTTCGAGCCCGGCAATCGTGTCTTCTGGCTGGGAGCGGGAGGTTAGACCAACGATCATCTTACGGCTGGTGCGCTGGTCGCCACGCAGCTTGCGAACGACCTCCAGACCGTCAAGGTCAGGCAAATTCAACTCCAGCACGATGATATCGGGCTGATCGCGCCAAGCGTTGATCAACCCCTCTTTGCCAGAGGACACCACCTGCACCTGGAAACCGACCCGGGAAAGCACTTGGCGCAGGAATGCGGCTGTGCTCTCGTCGGGTTCGATCAACAGGATAAGAACTTTTTCCAACTTAGTCTTCCGAGGTCAGTTGCTTGATTAGGCGTCCGATTCGGGAGGCATGAGATATCCAATCCCTTGTCGAGTGACGATGTGGATCGGTTTCTTGGGGTCGGGCTCAATCTTTTGTCGCAATCGGCTGAGGCATACCCAGAGGATTTCTTTATCGTCGCTGTATTCCGATCCCCAAACCGTAGTCAGTAAATGCTCAGGGCTCAGCACTCGGCCAAGAGCAGCGGCGAAGGTCTGTAGCAAGCGATATTCTGTTGCAGTTAGGGAGACTTCCTCCCCGGCAACGGAGACCAGGGCGCGTGGCAGGTTGATCTCAAGTTCGTGATGTTTGAAGATCGGTTTGTGGAAGTCGTCCATAGTCTGGCGTTCGGCACGGCGCAGCACTGCGCGCACTCGAGCCAGCAACTCCTGGGCGGAGAAGGGTTTGACGATGTAGTCGTCGGCGCCGGCGTCCAGACCGCGCACCCGGTCCCGCTCCTCGCCCTTTGCGGTGACGATGATAATTGGTACCGTGGAGAACTCGCGGATGCGTTCGCAGGCGGTGAATCCATCCATAACCGGCATCATGATGTCGAGCAGGATCAGATTGGGTTGGTGGTTTGCCACTGCCTCGACCGCTTGCTGACCATTAGTCGCTGTTTGAACGGCATAGCCGTCAGTGACCAGATTGACCTCTACCAGACGAAGGTAGCGTGGCTCGTCGTCAACTACGAGGATAACCTTTTCTTGGTTCATCTTAGCTCTCCAGGTCGCTCTCGCTGCTGGGGGGTGGAATAGGGAGGGTGAAGTAGAAGCGAGCGCCGGCGCCTTGCTCGCTATCCACACCGATCTCGCCGCCGTGAGCTTCGACAAGCTTTCGGCAGATGTAAAGGCCTAGACCGGTACCGCGGGCATCATTCTTGCTGTCTGGGACTCGATAGAAGCGTTCAAACAGATTAGGGATATATTCAGCAGGGATGCCCGGACCCCGATCATCGACCTCTAGGTGGATTTGACTGCCCCGCCGACTGACCCGGACGTTGACTTCTGCACCCGGAGCATAATTGTGAGCGTTGGAAAGGAGGTTGTTCAGGATCTGGGCGATGCGGGTGGCGTCGATCCGCATGTCCGGCAGGTTTTCGGCGATTTTGACATTTAAGGGCATGTAGGGGTAGAGCGATCTTGTGCGGGAGACCACATCCCGGATAATGGGCTCAATGCGAGTCGCTTCAAGGGATAAACTGAGGGCGCCGGTTTCCAGACGGGAGGAGTCGAGCAAGTTGTCAATCAACTCACACAGGCGATCAGACTCGTCGTCGATAATGCGTAAAAACTCCTCAGTAGTTTCCTCGTCCCAGTCTGCATCCTCCCGCAGCAGGGTCGTTACATAACCCTTAATGAATCCTAAAGGTGTCCGCAGTTCGTGAGAGATGGTGGAAATGAATTCGTCTTGCATTCGTGCCAGTTCGCGCTGAGCCTCCAGACTGGCGATGCGGCGCGCCATGCGTCGATTTTCTAATAGTTGGCCTATGTGCCAAGCGACGAATTCAGCCAGGCGGATGTGCTCGGGTGGATAAGAGGGCCCGCCGAAACGGCCGAAAATTAATCCACCGACGCAACGTCCACTGACCATCAATGGCAAGCCGAGATAATCACGTCGCCGTTCCCGACCCTCGATCGAGGGGCCGGCGTCCTCCTGCCGTAGGACGGTCTGACCGGTCCGGAATGCTTCAGCCGCCGCTGGTTCTCCCCACACCAGTTTAGACTCACGCGAACGACCCCGGCCAAGGGCCCGGGCGTAGCTTGGTTCGAGTTCGCCTGAGTCCTCATTTTGCAGGTACAGGGCGACGATGTCGAAGATGAAGATTGTACGGGCAAGACGGAACACTGTGTCTAGACCGGAATCGGTGTCGAATGTCTCGGCGACGACGCGCGCGATGGCGTAAACGGCGTTAAGCTCGGTGCCGTATGCCAACGGTCCTGAGGGAATAAGCGGTCCAGTCATTCGATATTCGTCGCGATTGACAGCGGGAAACTAAAGGTGCTTCCCTTGCCCTCCTCGCTCTCCACTTTCATGACGGTCTGATGGGCTTCTAAGATCAATTTCACTAAAGCAAGTCCCAGGCCGGTGCCTCCGTATCGGCGTGTAGGGGAGCCGTCCAGTTGGTGAAATGGCTCGAAGATCTCCTCCAACCTATCGTTCGGGATTCCGATTCCCGTGTCGCAGATGGAGAAGATGACATGTTGATCTTCCTGTCGGGCGAGAAGAGTCACCCGACCATCTGAAGGGGTGAATTTAATCGCGTTGTCTACCAGTTGGAAGAAAACCCACGAAAGGCGATCCGGATCTGCACGAAGCGGAGGTAGTTCTGGTTCAATCTTCGTTTCGAGGGTGACCCCTGCTTGGTTGGCTTTATCTTGGGAGCGCTCGATCACGCTGTTGGTCAAGTTATATAAGGAGATTTGCTGCCAGTTTAGTCTTAACCCTTCACGCGAAGCGGTGGAGAACTCAATAAGATCCTCGATTAACCTTCCCAGGCGCTGGGTGGCGCGTTGGATTACGTCTATCGCTTTAACCTGCTCGGGTGTTAGCGAGCCAAGTTGTTTCTCGCCGATCAGCTCGATGTAGCCCTTGATGTGTGCCAAAGGGGTTCGAAGCTCATGGGAGATGTTCGAGATTAAGTTGGCTTTAATTTGGCTGATTTCAGTGAGGCGGTCTAAGGCATGTCGAAGCTCGGCTGTGCGTTCCTTTACCCGTTGTTCTAATGTACGATTGGTTTCTTGAAGGGCGGCGTGCAACTCAATGATCTGTTGGGTGATCACCTTGTCAAGCGTTTCTCGGTCTACTAGGCCCATTTGCACCAGCGTTTGTCCGAGTAGTCGACGCTGACCTTGGGAGGCGAGGTCTTTCTGCCGTTGAAGTGCGGTTTCAAGCATATCGGGTGTAATGAATCCTTGTTCGATCAAGTACTCCCCGATTCGTGGAACCAGCAACTCCGGCGTCGAGATGAGCGGGGCTGTTTTAGGAAACGCTTCTCGATAAGCCTTATCAGCAAGTAGCGTGAATAGCGCTAAGTCCACACCGCACTGCGGGCACATTCTAGCTTCGCGTGGAAGAGGGTGTTCACATCTTGGGCATAGGACTGGAGCAATGTCCGCTGTGGGTTCGGATTCTTCCGCCATTACCTTTCCTTCACCGGTAAAACCCTTTTGGTATCGTAACTACTCAGGCATCGTCTGGAAATAGGCAGTTCTACTCACGAAACGGCTTTTTGATGTCATTGCGAGCCCTTCGATACCTCAGGGTAAACTCCGCGAAGCAATCTCCTGCCTTCAACATGTAAGCAACGGTGGAGATTGCTTCGTCGCTTCGTTCCTCGCAATGACAGACTGAATAGTTACTTGGTATCTTAATCCTTCTATCTAATCAGGGCAAGCGTGGGATTTGGGCATTGAAAGGAGCCTGTAAGGTTAATCTATGTGGAAATAGTTCATAATAGGGGAGTCCAAAAGAGGGCTTATTATGGCAGTTGAAGTATTGCTCATAGACGACGATCCAGATCTCTCTATCATGTTGCGCACGCTATTGAGAGGCCAGGATTTCCAGATTCAGGCTGTTTTCTCGGGTGAGGAGGGAATTGATGCTTGCCAGGAAGCCCAGCCCGATGTGGTGATCCTGGATATCCTAATGCCCGAGATGGATGGTTGGGAGGTCTGTGAACATATACGTGAATTCTCTGATGTCCCGATTCTTATCCTTTCCGCGCTTGGCTCTCCAGGAAGTGTTGCTCGTGCTCTGGATGCAGGAGCGGATGATTACTTAATCAAGCCGATCCACGCTAGCCTGCTCGCTTCGCGCTTACGTACACTTGTTAGGCGTAGACTATTGGTACAAGAGGAGCAGGTGGCGTAAACCCACTCTTTGTCGTGAATCGCTGGCTGGCAACCGCGTTTCCATTTTATTAAACCACGCAGCTACGGCTGCGTGGTTTAGTTTCAGGGGAGATGCCGGATAATGATGCCCGTTTTATAGCGCCGCCTTGATTGCTCCGCCATCGAACATCAATGCATGGCCGTGGATGAACGAGGCGGCTGGCGACGCCAACCAGACGACTGCTCGTCCAAATTCCTCGACGGTGGCCATACGACCAAGTGGAAGTTCGGCTGTCACCCGGGAAATTTCTTCATCGATCGAAGTTTGATTTCGATTTGCTCGGTCGGTCATTAACTCCTGGACGCGCTCGGTCCATGTCCAAGCGGGGTTAATCGAGTTAACCCGGATGCCCTTGGGACCAAGTTCGTTGGCCAAAGATTTCATTAAGCCAATGACCGCCAATCGGATTGAGTTGGAAAGGATCAAGTGATCGATTGGTTGTTTGACTGAGTACGACTGGGTGGCGACGATACTTCCTTCACCCCGTTCCAACATATGAGGTATGACGGCGTAGCACAAACGAACGGCGCTCATCAGCGTCAACTCTACGGCCGCTTCCCAATCCTCGGGGCGGAGGTTTAGGAACCCCCCAGGAGGCGGGCCGCCAGCGTTAGTAATCAAAATGTCGATCTGGCCAAATCTTTCTAGGGTTTTCTGTACTAATGTCTGGATATCGTCGGGCTTGGTTAAATCAGCACGAATTGCCAGAACCTCGGCGCCTGTTCGGTCACTAATCTCTTCGGTCGTGCCAGCTAATTGATCACTCCTGGCACAGATCGCCACCTTAGCACCTTCACGCGCGAATTCCATGGCGGCCGCTTTACCTAACCCTCTTGAGGCGGCGGTAACCAGGGCTACGTGGTCTTTCAGTCCGAGATCCATATACCCCTCCCCGCTACTCGAGGGTAGTTTTTTTCAGTGCACTCACCTCATAAAAGAATGATTCGATCGTCGATCACCTGAATGTCGGGCCGATGCCTTTCGATCCAGATTGGGATGCTGGCCAGCCTTCGCTGGACGTGCCGGGCATCATTGCTGACGACCACACAGGCAATGACCGCCAACTGATGATGGTCGTTGTGATCGATCTCAGCAACCGAGACATTAAATTCACGATGCAACCTGGCCAGGAGCGGCTTGATCCGGCTGCGCTTCTGCTTGAGTGAAGCACATCCTGGGAAACGTAGCTCGATGGTCAGTGCGGCGACGTGCATGCCAGGAGTTTAGCTTGGTTGGAGATTGGTGACAAGATCTATCGCTGACGCTAGATTCGCTCCGTCCAGCTTGATTGGCTGTAGCGACTTGAGACCAGCATCTCTGCCCGTTTATACTCGGCTTCTGTGGGGGATTGTAGATCCAGGCTCAAACCTATAGCGTTGGTGAAACCCTCGATCAAAGCTTCGGCTGCCTGCTGCCAGGGTACCTGTCTTCCTAGTAGTTCCTCCACAGTTACCGCCCGCTCACGAATTGACTGAACAGATTGTTGGCTGGAGGCTTCACCTTCGAATCGTAGCACCTGACAGATGCGGGTAATATCCCCGTTTAAGGGCAGCGATCCGTGTTGTAATACACCACCCCGCCGTCGTACTTGAGCGCTGCCAATGAGCTTTCTGCCTCTGACTGTGATCTCATAAGCGCTGGGCGCCTGGAAACAAACAGGATTGGTTCGTTGTTCTTCGGGAACGGGGATGTTAGGTTGAACCTCTACGTGTAGACCTAGCATGGTAAGCGCAGCGACCAGGCCTCGACTGAGGTGTTGGTAGCTTTGGAGGACGCCTCCGGCGACATGTGGGTTCGTATTGGCGGCGATCACGGCGTAGGTGAGTTCGTCCGAATGCAGGATAGCTCGACCACCGGTTGGGCGGCGGACAAGACCCCAGCCAAGTTCATCGAGACGCTGACGATCCACGTCCGCCACAGGTTGAGCGTAGCCAATAGAGAGACATGGGGGCTGCCAGGCATAGAGCCGTAGGGTGGGTGGCGATTCGCCGGACGAGACCGCCTCTAGGATGGCCTCGTCAAGCGCCATGTTTTTATCACCAGTGGAAGGTGATGAGATGATAAGGCGCCAGTTATCCATGGGTACTTCAATCACCGGGATATTATACTTGGCTCGTAACATCGCTCGATCGTATGTGTGTCTGCAGTCGGGCATACATCGCAGGGGTTAATCAAGTCAAAGCTCCTATCGGCGGGTTAAGGTTTATTTCTAGATTATCATTTATATCTAAAGCATTATCAACCTAGATGGAGCATATGGTAAACTCCAATCCTGGGGGATTTAAATTCTTGCTTTGGGACGGTGGCTGGAGATACAGAGCTTGATATACATGCGAAGGATGATCCTTTCGCTTATCCGTCAGCAAGGAGATTCTTAGTGAATAATCTGAGATCTAACGCCTGGCTACTTCTGGGAGTCCTGGTGGTCATGCTCAGCCTGGTTGGATGTGAATCTATCAAGACGCCCACTGTTACGCCTGAGGTGGTGGTTCCTACGCCGTCGCCTCCCCTTCCAGCTACCGCGCCTAAGCCAACCGCGACCGCTGATTCGACGCCATCATTGCCCGGCACAGTAAACCTGTGGCTCGATTGGGATCCGGTGGAGCTCGAGACACTTCACAAGGTGATTACTGCATTTCAGGAGAATTTCCCGGAGGTCACCTTTGCCATCGCGTATTATCCGCAGGATGAACTCCGCCTTGCTTTTGAGGCGGCGGTAATAGAAGGTAACCCGCCCTCCCTTCTCTTCGGCCCTGCCAGTTGGGGTCCTGAGTTGTGGAAAAGTGGTATGGTTCTCGACCTCACCAACTGGGCAGATGATGAACTTCAAGCGACTATTGACCCAATTGCTTGGCGTCAAGTTGATTACAATGGAGCACTACTTGGTTTGCCTGTTGAAAGGCAGGGGATGGTCCTTTTTCGCAATCGTTCGATAGCCTCTAATGCAGCGGCAACCCTGGACGAACTGGTCGACGCTGCGCAGCGTTTAAAAGACGACCAGATTGTCGGGGCTGGATTGGATTATGGTTTCATGTATTCAGCCTCGCAACTGGCAGCCTGTGATGGCGACCTTTTTGACGAAAGAGGTGACTTGAATCTTAATAACCAAGCAGGATATTGCTGGCTGAGGTTACTGATTTCTTTACGAGCTACTGGACATGTGAGTTTCAACTCTGAGGACGACCTGATCCTATTTGAAACCAGCAGATCATCCTGGCTGATTGAGAGCACCCTGGAAGCTCCACGTTTGGCGCAAGTCATCGGTTTTGACAATCTTGTGATCGATCCTTGGCCTCTTTACTCAGAAACCAATCAGCGACTAGCCGGTTTCGTGTGGACTGAAAACGTCTATCTAGTGACCGGTACTTCCCCTGTCGATCTGGAGGCATCTTGGGCATTCGCCAGGTTCTTACTGACGCCCGAGGGGCAACTTATCCTCAGCGATCCAGAAGGCGCGTACCACCTTCCATCGTTGGCCTCTATTGCATTGAGTGATGGGCTTCAAGCTCAAATGACCGCCTCACTTTCATCTGGTGTAGCCATGCCGCTCCATCCTGACCTGAGCTTGTATATTGAGCCGTTAGAGGGTGCAGTACGCGCGGTAACTCTGCAAGGAGCAACCCCGGAGCTGGCATTGGAGATGGCCCTCAAGAAGATCGATCAGGCGTTATCCGACAGCGGAGGAGAAGAATAACTGCTAGCTAACCCTGTCCCCTGAGCCGTTGTATAATCCGCAGTGCAGGAACCCCTGGCTGGAAAGTATCTTTAGATTGACTACGGTGGTGGTTTATTCGATCTCAAAGCGAAAAGGGTTGGCAGAAGATGCACCTGATACTTACCCACGAGCAGGCGGATTTTGACGCTGTCGCATCATCGTTGGCGGCGCGCTTACTCGATCCTGAAGCGCTGGCCGTGTTGCCCAGACGCCTCAATCGCAACGTGCGGGCTTTTCTGACGCTGTATGGCGACGGACTACCATTTATTGAATTCGATGATTTACCGCGCAAGCGTATAGATCGGCTGACGCTTGTGGACACTCAATCCCCGGTTTCGGTTAAAGGTTACGGTCGGCGCACTCAAGTCCACGTCATCGATCACCATCCCTTCGATCAGGGTTTAGATCCGTCATGGACCAGCCAGATCGAAGAGGTAGGAGCGACGACAACACTCCTGGTTGAGACGTTGGAGGAAGCAGGGATCGAACTCGACCTAGTAGCTGCGACTATGTTGCTGCTGGGGATCTATGAGGACACTGGATCATTATCCTACCCGGGCACGACGCCGCGCGACATCCGTGCCTGCGCTCGGTTGCTTGATTGTGGCGCTAGCCTGGCCATCACTGCCGACTTTTTAAATCGGCCCCTCTCCTCTGAACAACGTCACCTCTATAGTCGATTACTAGAAGCAGTTAAGACCTATGAGTTTCAAGGGCTTTCAGTGGTGGTCGCCTGTGGCTCTATCGAGGATATGGTAGATGAAATTTCTACGTTGGCTCACAAGTTGCGTGATCTCTTCGACCCAGATGGGCTCTTCGTGCTCGTGATGATTGATGAGGGGGTGCAACTAGTAGCTCGTTCCACAACCGAGCTACTCGATGTGGGTGAAGTAGCTGTATATTTTGGTGGTGGGGGGCATAGTAGGGCTGCGGCAGCCCTCATCCGCGATCGGAGCATAGAACAGGTTTGCGAGGAACTACTGGCATACCTCCCAACAGTGGTTAAGCCAGCGAAGACCGTCGGTGAAATTATGTCACGTGGTCCGCAATTGCTAAATCCTGAGGATCTGGTTGTCGATGCAGCCGAGCGCATGCAGCGCTTTGGTCATGAGGGTTACCCCGTTGTAGATGGCAGTCGGGTGATTGGCTTGCTCACCCGCAGGGCTGTTGATCGAGCGATGACCTACGGCATGGGAAAGCGCCCGATTTCCAGCATCATGGAGGCTGGGGATCTTGTGGTGCACCCTGAGGATTCGGTTCAGCACCTTCAACGAGTTATGATCCAACATGGTTGGGGGCAGGTGCCAGTCGCCGACCTAGAGACCGACGAAATAATCGGTATTGTGACCCGCACAGACCTGCTTAAGACCCTGGGAGCTGCGGTCGACGACACGCCTGTTGCCAGTCTCGCCGATAGACTCAAGAGCGCCCTGCCACGAGCTCGGTTAGAGCTTCTAAAGCTAGTAGCTCGTCAAGCTGAGGCGGGTAACGACGCGTTATACATCGTGGGTGGCTTCGTGCGAGATCTATTGCTCGGGGCACCAAGCGTCGACTTCGATCTGGTGGTCGAGATAGATGCGATCGGGCTAGCTCACAGCCTGGTAGACGTTTACGGGGGTCGGATCAGCAGCCACCGCCGCTTTGGCACCGCCAAATGGCGGCTGGACCGAGAACATCCAATTCTGCTGCAGGACCTTGGTGGTCGCTTGGTCGAGGCGGACGAGCTTCCCGAGAGCCTCGACTTCGTAACTGCGCGTACTGAGTTCTATTTGCACCCTACTGCGTTGCCTTCAGTCGAGAGAGGCAACATTAAGCTTGATCTCCACCGACGGGATTTCACTATCAATACCCTCGCTCTTCGTTTGGATGGTCGTTTTTACGGTCAACTGCTTGACTTCTGGGGCGGTGGCCGGGACCTACGTGAGGGTCTGATCCGCGTGTTGCACTCGATCAGCTTTATTGATGATCCAACTCGTATGTTGCGAGCTGTTCGTCTCGAGCAACGATTGGGTTTCGAGATTGAGAGCCGAACACTGGATCTGCTAAAGCAAGCGCTTCCACTACTGGATCGTGTCAGTGGAGAGCGAATTCGGAGTGAATTAATTCTAATGTTCAGAGAAGACCCCTTACTGGAGATCATGGCCCGTCTGGAGGAAATTGGTCTTCTAGAAGCCATTCACCCAGCCTTCACCTGGGATGTGTGGTTGAAGGCCCGCTTTGAGCAGGCGAGGGCGTTTATTCCGCCTCAGGAGTGGCATCTTACGATTACGCCGAAGAGGGAATTCCTGCTCTATTCTCTGCTGTGCTTCCGTCTGTCAACTGAGGAGGCGAAAGCTGTTTGTAACCGCCTCCACTTGCCAGCTTCAATAAAGACAGATCTCCTGGAGGTAAATCGCTTGGGTTATGAATTACATGTTTCATCGAAGGGAATAAAGCCAAGCGAAGTGGTGGCCCGATTGGAAGGAAGCCGGGAGGAGGCAATAGTGGCAGCGTGGCTGGCGCTGGCGGATCGCCCGGAAGCGCGCGATGCCCTTTATCGATATCTAACTGAGTGGCGTATGGTCACTTCCCAGGCAGACGGCGACACCTTGAGGGCTCTCAACCTGCCGCCTGGTCCTGCATATCGCCGCATTCTCTGGAGCCTTCGAGCAGCATGGCTTGATGGTGTGATCAGTACAGCCAAAGGGGAGGCGGCGTTGCTCCATCGTCTAGTTGAGGAGGCTAAGGCTAACAATGAAGGCGCTTGAGGCGTTCATCCGACCAGCACAAGAGGATGATCTCCCTGCCCTCGAGTGGGGAGGTGAATATCGCTGCTACCGTCAGCTTTACCAGCGAGCTATGAGGGAGGCTAGCCAGGGTCGGCGCGCCTTGTTCGTGGTAGAGGTTGGGGGTGAAATTGTCGGTCAGATATTCGTTCAATTTGGTTGTAATCGTCTCGAATTGAACGACAAGTCGTCAATCGGATACATCCAATCCTTTCGCATTAAACCGGCCTTCCGCAACCTTGGCATTGGTACGCGTTTGATCAATCAAGCGGAGGATGTATTACGAGATCGTAAATTCCACCGGGCTGTCGTTGCCGTAGCTCAAGAAAATCGCGCTGCGCGCCGACTTTATGAGCGGTTGGGATACACGATCTTCGCCGATGATCCAGGTCAGTGGTCCTATGTCGACGATCACGGTCAGCTGCAATATGTCTCTGAGCCGGCTTACCTTCTACAGAAGCAACTCTAGGAACTCGATAACCCCCCATCCACTCTATTGATAACCCTATCTGGGTGATGGAGCCTAATCTTAGTACCGTTCTCATTCTCGCATTTGGGCTTTTTTCAGTGCAGCTATGGATCCTATTAGCCAATTGGATACATGTAACGTATGTAGATCAAGATAAGATAATCATAACAACACGGTAGGTTCCAGCATGACACTGTCGATATCTTTCAACGTAGATTGTTTAGCGGACCGGAAAAGTCTCTCCTGGGAATGTTATGGTTAGAGGTCGAAAAATTTTCGGCGGAGTCGATCATGATTCTAACCTGGCATAAAACTTGCGCCATATGATGTGAAGTGAGATAGGTGTTTATTTTTTCACTCCTTGCTGGCGATTAAACATGGCTAAGAACGGGCTGGATATAGGCTATGCTTATGTTCCCAAAGAGCGAGGAAGCAGCTGATTAGTGAACCAGTTATTCTATCACCATAGATTTGGTCTGATTTTGATTGGGTTCAGCTTACTGATGTTGGTCCAAGCCTGTACCCAACATGATGCGCCAGATCGGTCTTGGCAATTGCACAAACCGTGGGTTGAACAGGATCCAACCGATGAGTCGGATCCTTATTCGAGCGCGACTCCTCACCCACTGATTACTTTTCTCCCACCAACACGCCGACCCAACGAGCCCTATCTCACACCCACTCCGGACAGCTTCCGCGATCCGCCGGCCATCCGTAGCGAGACTGAGTTCTACGTCGTTCAGCCAGGGGACTCGCTTAGCATGATCGCAGTTCGGTTTAACGTCAGTGCCCAACTGATCATAGCCGCCAATAATCTCGCCGACCCGGATTTCCTTGCCGTCTGGCAGACTCTGGTCATACCTCCACCGATCTTGCAAGCTCCCGGCCCCAACTTTAAGATCATCCCAAACTCGGAACTGGTCTACGGTCCGGCAAGCGTATTCTTCGACCTGCGTTCTGAAGTCGCCCGGTGGGGAGGGGTCCTGGCACATTACAAACAGGAAGTCGAAGGTCATGAGTTGAGTGGGACAGGAATTGTGCAACTTGTAGCCCAGCGCTATTCGATCAATCCACTACTGATGCTGGCTGTGTTGGAGTACCAGAGTGGCTGGCTGACGAACCAAGATGTCTCGGCGAATAGCTTGAAATATCCTATCGGGTATATCCGCTCAGGCTGGGAGGGTTTGTTCAGCCAACTCTCCTTTGTGGCAAATCAGCTTAACACTGGTTATTACCGGTGGCGAGCAGGCTGGGCTGGCCCATATGTCTTTGGTGATGGAAGCGTGGTCATCCCCGGGCGGGGGGTTAATGCCGGTACAGTAGGTGTGCAATACCTGTTCTCTCAGCTATATCCTGTGGACGTATGGCGGGGAGTAGTTGGGGAGAATGGCTTCTACCAAACATACCTGTCCCTATTCGGTGACCCATTTGACCGGGCGGTGGAGCCTCTCCTATCCGCTGAACTTGAGCAGCCGTCTATGCAACTACCTTTTGAGCCGGGGATAACCTGGTCATTCACCGCAGGGCCGCATAGCGCCTGGGATAGGGGGGCAGCCTGGGGGGCTCTCGACTTCGCGCCATCATCGTACGCCGTTGGATGTATACGTTCCGACGAGTGGGTAGTCGCGGCTGCTGACGGGTTGGTTTTACGCACTGGAGAGGGGGAGGTTATCTTAGACATCGATGGTGATGGATACGAGCAGACTGGATGGGTATTGCTTTACATGCATATCGAAGAGCGCGACCGGGTTCAACCGGGGGTTACCCTTCAAGCCGGTGATCGTATCGGGCATCCGTCTTGTGAAGGTGGTATCTCAACCGGTACCCATGTGCACTTGGCTCGCAAGTATAATGGTGAATGGATTCCTGCCGATGCTCTCATCCCATTCGTCATGGACGGTTGGGTTTCTGCAGGGCAGGGGAGAGAATACAACGGCACATTAAGCCGAGGGCCTATCACTATTGAGGCATATTTTCGTCGTGGTTCGAATAACCAGATTAGCAGATGAGGTTTTGTTGATCCTAGACCTGCCTGACTCCGTGAAGCGAATACTTTGTGTCGCCGCAACCCTTCTGCTGGCGACATTAGCTTGCACCCGTGCTGATGTTCCTGCGGTGGATACCATTGATTCAGGTGAATTGGTAAGTATGACCATTGCGCCAACTACGCCTGCCCTTCAGGTATCGAGCACATCACCAGTTGGGATTTCCACCGAGGCCACAGTTACCCCGTTTGAGCCGGAGCCGTTGGTCTCGCCAACATTCCCTCCAACGCCAGTTGTGCTTGTCACTGAGAAGGTCGAGACGTTGTTGTATAAAGCTCAGCCAGGGGACACGTTGTGGACAGTCGCAGTACATTTTGGTATTGTGCCAGGAGATATCGACTCCCCCGATCCCCTACCTGACGAGCGCCAATTAATTGATCCAGGCCAGCTGCTGCTCATCCCCAGTCGTCTCGCGGTGACGGGTCCCACCACCCGCCTCATCCCAGATAGTGAATTAGTCTTTTCACCCCACGCCACGGACTTTGATGTTTCCTCTTTCACCGCTAACCAGGGAGGTTACCTGGCAGGCTATCGGGAGTACGTGGGTACAGGTTGGCTTTCTGGCCCAGGGGTGGTGGCTCATGTTGCTCGCGATAACTCAATCAATCCTCGGTTGTTGCTGGCCTTGCTTGAATATCAATCGGGTTGGGTCACTGATCCAGCAACCCCAAGTGGAGATGCTTTGGAGTACCCGATGGGGTTGGTTGATATCCGGACGTCTGGGCTGAAAGATCAATTGACTTGGTTAGCAAATGAACTTGGCAACGGTTATTACGGTTGGCGAGCTGGAACATTTAGCGAGGTCACCCTCAGTGATGGTTTGGTGGCTCGTCTAGCACCAGACCTTAATGCAGGCACGGTTGCCTTGCAGTACTACTTCTCTCTTCGTCAAGCTACTCCAGGGTGGGAGCGAGACCTTAGTCCGGATGGGTTCATTGCAACATATATCGCTTTCTTTGGAGACCCATGGGCTTACCAGTACCCACTATACGAAATTGGTGTGGAGCAACCCTCCTTGATCCTACCCTTTCTACCTGGTCGTGTGTGGGCTTTTACAGGGGGTCCTCACGGCGCCTGGGAGCGGGAGAGTGCATGGGCGGCGTTGGATTTCGCGCCGGCGTCGATGGAATCCGGTTGTGTTGTTTCTTATGCATGGGCTGTCGCCGCTGCGCCGGCAATCGTAGTTCGCAGCGGTGAGGGAGTGGTTGTGCTGGATCTGGATGGTGATGGACGTGAGCAAAGCGGTTGGGCTTTGCTCTACTTGCACATCGCCGATGAGGGGCGGGTTGAAGTGGGGACTCTTGTCGAGCAGGGGGATCTCATCGGCCACCCCTCGTGTGTGGGTGGAATAGCGACCGGGACTCACATTCACATCGCCCGTAAATACAACGGCGAGTGGATCCTGGCTGATGGACCTTTGCCCTTTGAACTTAGTGGATGGGTTGCAGTCGCTGGTTCCAAGCCGTATCAAGGCGCGCTGGTCAAGGGAGATCAGATTGTCTACGCCTGCCCGTGTGCAACCCAGGAGACTCTGATAAAGCGATGACCAGTTATGGAACTCGATCCATCCCATCGATGATGGCGTTGGCGATATTAATCGCTGCCTGTGCGCCACACTCACCGCCTGCCACTACGATGCCTATGGCTGTGACGCCAACTCCAGACACCCATCCGACGCCGCTACCCGCTCGCAGTCCACATCCCCCGGGGGAATTGTTCAATTACAACACTCAAAGCGGTGACACGCTTCCGGCATTAGCAGCCCACTTCAATACCACCGTTGAGGAAATTCTGGCAGCTAACCCAGATCTTCCCAATGATGTCACCACATTGCCTCCGGGCTATCCGATGCAGATTCCGACCTATTACGTCCCGCTCACTGGTTCATCCTTTCACATTTTGCCGGACAGTGAGGTGGTTTATGGACCCTCAGTGGTCGATTTCGACATCGAATCGGAGATTCGCCAACTCCCCGGATACTTGGCTGGGCTATCGGACTTTGCCTACAAGCGTCAGCGCCAGGCATGGCAGGTGGTTGAGGTTATCGCTCAGAATTATTCAATAAATCCGCGAGTGCTCTTGGCGTTGTTGGAATATCAAACCCAAGCGCTCACCAAGCCCTTTCCCGAGGGCGATGAAGCCAACTACCCCCTGGGTGTGGAACAACCACGTTATAAGCGCTTATTTTGGCAGTTGATTTGGGCTGCTGAGCGGCTGAATGATGGCTATTATGGCTGGCGAACAGGGACACTTAATGAGTTTGAACTAGCGGATGGGTTACTGGTGCGACCTGACCCATGGCAGAACGCAGGAACCATGGCTGTGCATTTACTATTCGCCGGTATATACGGACAGGAGGATTTCGATCGGGCTGTCAGCCCTGAGGGCTTCTCTGGTACGTATGAACGGCTCTGGGGTGATCCTTTTAGCCTCGAAGTTCGCCTCATCCCTGGAAATCTGGTTCAACCTGATCTAGCACTGCCCTTCGTTCCCAATCGCATTTGGGACTTCACCGCTGGTCCCCACTTCTGTTGGGGGACCAGCCTGCCGCTTGGCGCGCTGGATTTCGGACCGCCGGCTGAGGAGGGTGGATGCGCACCCTCTGCCGAGTGGATCGCTGCACCTGCTGACGGCGTAATCGCTCGCAGCAGTGAAGCAGTTGTAGTACTTGACCTTGACCAGGATGGAGACGAGCGCACCGGATGGGTGTTGTTCTTCTTCCATGTTGGCTCGAAGGATCGCATTCAAGAAGGGGCGCATGTGCAACAGGGGGATGTAATTGGCCATCCTTCTTGCGAGGGAGGGCGCTCAACGGGAACACACTTTCACTTGGCGCGCCGCTACAATGGCGAGTGGGTGCCGGCCGGTGGAACAATTGCTTTCGTGCTTGATGGATGGGTGACGGATTACGGAGAGCAGGCTTACCAGGGTACGTTAACTAAAGGTTCGAAGGTTGTACCGGCTAATGAGATTCCCTCCGCTGTCAATCGAATCATTTATGAATTGCCGTAAGAGAAAGGCAACGCTGCCGATTTTCCGAACCATTTTTAGCTCTCTTTGGGAGTAAACCTCATAGGCTGTAAACTATAGACTTATACTTGTTAGGGGTATGCCTGCCCTAGTCCTTCGACGTGAGCGGGACAGGCTTGGTTGAAGTATGAACCATGATGTCTGTATTCTCCCTTGTTAGATCTGTAGGTGTCTTACCCCCCCCCGGATTTCTGACTGGTAATCTTCGTTGTGATTCAAGCGCTTGATTTTTTGGGACCGAATGTCGGTCGACTGATCACCGGTGTGAGGTGGGTTACCCGATTGCCTTGCTTTACTTCGAACAACTTTACTCCGACTGCTGTGCGATCCCTCTTGGGTGCATCTGAAAAACGTACTGAGCGAGCAGCTCCTTTGGCAAGGTGAGCGACTGTACGATCGCCTGAATGGCCAATGGCTGCGCCCACCAAGCGCACACCTACCCCTGATTTCCAGGCTAACACCCCCTTACCGTGGCGTTTTTGGCGCGGAAATTTATTGAGCGCACTTCGCTTTGCCAGTCCATACTCAGTCAGCATCAGGAGATCACTGCCGGGGACTACCACGATCATTCCCACAACACGGCTTTGTGGGTCATCGAGCCGTATGCCACGCACACCGCTCGCAGCAAACCCCATCGGGCGAACATCCGTCTCGGGGAAGCGGATCGTCATTCCCGTGTTGGTAATTAAGCAAATGTCATTCTTACCACTCGTCAGGTGAACCCAACCAAGATCATCTGTATCGGCGATCTTGATAGCCCGAAAGATATTAGCCGAAGGACCTGGGAAGACCTGGAGGCTAGTTTTTTTGACCATACCGTTGACCGTACCAAAAATTAAGTAACCCTCATCCGCATTTATTCCCGTTTTCTCAAGAGGCAAGGCGATTCCAGCGACGATTTCTGCGTCAGGTTCGAAGGGTGTAGCTGCGGCGATTAATGTGCCATCCTTTGACTTATCGCATTCAGGGAGGGTATGGACGGCGACCGCCACAGCCAACCCTTGAGCTTCGAAAAGGTAAAGGGTATCCCGTCCACTAGCCCCGATCACCAAACGTGGCGCGGCGTGACCGGAGAGGCGTGGAAGGCGAGCGGTGGGTGTGCGCCAGATCAGGCCATCGCGCGAGATCACCACCCAGGTTTCCTTGGTTGGCGCCAAGTCGGTTGCAGTTAATAACGCTCGAGCGCGTTTTCCCTTGGTTGTCTTGACAATTTGTGTTCTCCGGCGGTCACCATATTGCGATTTTGTCCGGGTTAGTTCTTCAGCGATGCGCAACAGCATCCTCTTCTTCGAGCGCAGCAATCCCTCTAGTTCTTTGATACGCGTGCGCACCTGCTTGTATTCATGGTCGATTTTCTTGCGCTCGAGGCTCGATAGCCGACGTAGTGGCATATCTAGGATGGCGTTTGCCTGGATCTCGCTCAGCTTTAGACGATGTTGTAGGCGCTCACGGGCTTGTTCAGCGTCTTTGGAAGTGCGGATCATTTGAATGATCTGATCCAGATTCTTAAGCGCCACTCGGAGGCCAGTCAGGATATGTTCACGCTCTCGGGCTCTGGTCAGATCATACTCACTACTACGCCGGGTCACCTCGAGCCTGTGCTCCAGGTAGACCCGCAATGTCTGTTTCAGACCGAGCAAACGTGGCTCGCCGTTTACCAGAGCTAACATTATCACGCTGAAGGTTGTCTGCATCAGTGTGCGGCGATATAGCTCAGCAAGCACCTTCTCCGGTTTGGCTGTCTTTAACAGCTCAAGGACGATGCGCATTCCCTGTCGGTCGGATTCGTCACGTAGATCGGACAGACCTTGCAACCGGCCTGCGCGAGCCAGATCAGCGATGCGTTCGATTAAGTTGGATTTGTTCGTCTGGTAAGGTAATTCAGTAACGATGATGCGCGAACGCCCACGTCCCATCTCTTCGATATGAACCCGAGCCTGGACGGTGATCTTACCCCGCCCGGTACTGTAGGCTGCAGTCAAGCCCTCGCCTGTGCCTTTGTCATGCAGGATGATGCCGCCGGTGGGGAAGTCTGGCCCACGGATGAATTTCATCAGGTCGTCGAGACTGATCGACTCTAGGTGGGACCAATTTTCCAGCATGTAGATAAGTGCACCGCACACCTCGTTGATGTTGTGAGGTGGGACTGAAGTCGCCATGCCTACTGCAATACCGGTAGCGCCGTTGATGAGCAGGTTCGGGATGCCAGCCGGGAGCACGGTTGGCTCCTGGAGCGATCCGTCGAAGTTATCAATGAGGTCGACAGTGTTTTTTTCAAGATCGGCCAACATCTCTGTTGCCAGTGGGTTCATGCGAGCTTCAGTGTAACGCATAGCTGCTGGTGGATCGCCATCAACAGAACCAAAGTTACCTTGGCCATCGATCAAGGGATAGCGCATTGAGAAATCCTGCGCCATGCGGGCCATAGCATCGTAGACGGACATATCGCCGTGCGGGTGATACTTGCCGAGTACCTCGCCGACAATGCGGGCGGATTTCTTGAAACCCATGTCAGGTCGGATGCCCATGGTGTGCATTGCGTGTAAAATGCGGCGATGAACGGGCTTTAAACCATCACGAGCGTCGGGTAAGGCGCGGGCTACAATCACGCTCATGGCATAGTCCAGATAGGATTGTTGCATCTCGTCGTCGATATCGATCAGACGCACAAGACCTATTTCCATGTGTCACCTCAAAGGGAAAATCTGGTTAATGAGGGTATCATAAATGGTCTGGCGGTGGGCGTCAATTGCGGGTGGAGTTGTTGGGAGGCCGTCAACCTTGCACGGTGTACACCTCTATGCTAGAATACATTGATCAGGTCTTCGATTGAGAGGTGGTCTGGAAAAGTGGGTTTCACCCACTTTTTTCTACATATGAGCCCTCCGACAAAGGCCTGACCGAGGAAGCAAGCAGATGAAGAGTGAATTTTCCCTTGCATTTGACGAGATCGCCGAGCGCTTCGGCCTCCCGCAAGACACTGTGATGGAGGCTGTGGAAGCAATGATGATCTCCGCCTATCGACGCTCAGTATACGCCTCCAGTGCGCAGAACGTCGAGGTCACGATCAACCCCGAGACCGGCGAAGTACATGTGTACGCTGAGAAGGAAGTTGTCGAAACGGTCGAAAACCCTTCAACTGAGGTCTCCTTAGAAGAAGCTCGCCAGGTCGAACAAGAGGTAGAGTTGGGGGGTGTGGTCATGGTTGAATCGACACCCAAGGACTTTGGTCGGGTGGCGGCACAAACAGCCAAGCAAGTGATCTTACAGCGTCTGAGGGAAGCTGAGCGTGAGGCGCAGTACGCCGAATTTATTGAACGCGAAGGCGACATGGTCCATGGTACGGTGCATTCCATCACACCTCAGGCGGTAACAGTGGGGCTGCTGGGTCGAGCAGAAGCGATCCTGCCCAGAAATCAACAGATACCGGGTGAGCGTTTCCGGGTTCGTGATCGCATCCGGGTTTATGTGCTGGAGGTGCGCAAATCCTCGCGCGGTCCAGTAATCATCACTTCGCGTACACATCCGGCCATGCTTCGGCGATTATTAGAAATGGAGGTGCCGGAAATAAGCCAGGGGTTGGTAGAAATTAAGGCCATCGCCCGTGAGGCTGGCAGACGAGCCAAAGTTGCCGTTGCGGCACTGCGGGAAGGGGTTGATCCGGTGGGCGCGTGTGTCGGAATGCGCGGGGTTCGAATTCAATCGATTGTCCGTGATTTGAATGATGAGAAGATTGACGTGATCGAGTGGAACCCCGATGTGGCAACTTTTATCGCCAAAGCGCTAAGCCCGGCGCGTGTCGCGGGGGTTTATTTAGACGAAAAACCTGATTACGGCAAAACAGCCATGGTAATTGTGCCGGAGGATCAACTTAGTCTCGCCATCGGACGGGCAGGGGTGAACGCTCGGTTGGCCGCTAAGCTAACGGGCTGGCGGATCGATATTAAGAGCCTTACCGAATCAGCGGTTGATTTACTAAACCTTCTGACTTCGGACCCGACATATGCCGATATGGCTACGAGTGAGGCGGACACGATCTTGCAGGTGGAAACGGTAATGACAAAGAAGGCTGAAAATCGGCCTGTCACGCCGGAGGAATATCAAACCATGAGATTCTTCGTCGATCGGGTTCAGCTAGAAATTATTGGCCGGCGCGATGCCAAGCGGCAGGTTGAACTCGATAGACTTGAGGCTATCCGAGCGTTAATACCGTCCACGGCGTATGAAGTCGTCCTGCAAGAGGTGGGACTCTCTACCCGGGTGTTGAACCTTCTAGGTGAAGCGGGTTATAAAAGCGCTGGTCAGGTGCTGGAGCAACTTGAGTTCGATGGGGATAAGATCCTCGCCCTGCCAGGTGTCGGACCAAAGGCAATCCGGGAGATGGGAGAAGTACTTCGTGGCTTTGAATACCCGGAGCCAGTGCCCGAGGTCGTGGTTGAAGAGGAAATACCGGTGGTCGAAGAGGAAGATGAGGAGGCGGTTGAGGGTGTGGAGATCGTAGAGGTCGGAGCGCCTGTAGAGGTGGCATCGGAAATCGATCTAGCGATAGTTGAACCAGTCGCCGAGGTGGAAGTTGAAATCAAGACGGCGCCAGAGGTATTTGAACCTGAGTTGACTTTAGAAGATGCCTTCCAAGCGGTTGCTGATGAAATTGAAACAGTTATCGAGCTTGATGAAGAATTGGTTGAGGAAGAGGAGATCTTCCCATCGCTTGAGGAAAAGCGTAAGAAACGGAAGGAAATCTCACGCGTGGTTGAGTACGACCCTGACTCGGGAGAATTGATCGTCAGGCGTCGAAGAAAACGCCAGGCTGAGGATTGGGAAGGTGATGAATTTTAAGCTACTGCCGAGAGTCGCTGAATCCAAGAGAGATATATAACTGTGACATCCCGGAAAGCGCGACGTCGACGCCATGTACCTCACCGAACATGTGTTGGTTGCCGGCAAGTTTTACCAAAGCGTTCGCTTATCCGGATTGTGCGTGGCCCGGACGGTGTGAAGATCGATCCGACTGGCAAGGCGCCTGGACGTGGAGCTTACCTTCATGACCAGCGGTCTTGCTGGCAAGTGGCTCTGCGCAACTCGCTCGCCCAAGCTCTGCGCACGGAGTTTGTGCCTGAAGACCGCGAAGCGTTGATAGCCTTTATGGATGGTTTTACAGACGAGTAGCATGGCTGAGGCGAGCCAGTTCGCTGGATGCGCCGCAATGCGAGTGAAGCCAGTTAGGCGTACCCCCTAGCCCATCAAGCCCACTCGCTCGGCGCGGCCGGAGGTGCGTTATGAGCGAGAACGGCCATACGATCATCGAAATCCCGGAAAGTCTAACAGTCCGCGAGCTTGCAGCGCGGATTGAAACTAGCCCTATTGATGTCATCAAGCAATTGATGGCCAATGGCGTGATGGCCAACATCAATCAGCAAATTGACTTTGACACGGCGGCTATTGTAATCGAGGAGTTTGGTTTCGAAGCCAAATCCATCCTACCTCCTGAGGTGGAGCAGGGTGACGAGGGAGCAGCAGTGCCATATTGGCGGCGTTTAATAGGCGATGAGGATCCGAAGGCTCTTCAAAGCAGACCACCGGTAGTGACCATGTTAGGCCACGTGGATCATGGAAAGACAACACTGTTGGACGCGATCCGCGAGACTAATGTCGCCGAGGGGGAAGTAGGTGGGATTACCCAACGCATCGCAGCTTATCAGGTTGTCCACAATGGCCGACTGATCACCTTCCAAGATACGCCGGGTCATGAGGCCTTCACTGCAATGCGTGCGCGAGGAGCCCAGGGTGCGGACATTGCCGTGTTAGTAGTCGCCGCTGACGATGGGGTGATGCCGCAGACCCGAGAGGCATTAGCCCATGCCCGCGCCGCTCGTGTTCCGGTGTTGGTCGCGCTAAATAAGATTGACCGGTCCAGCGCAAATCCTGACAAGGTCAAGCAGGAATTGTCCAGTGTGGGTCTGGTCCCTGATGATTGGGAGGGGGACACGATTGTGGTTCCGGTATCGGCCAAGATGCGTGAAGGGATTGAGGATTTGCTTGAGGCGATCATCCTGATTGCGGACTCAATCGAAATAATGGCCAACCCTTCCGGCAAGGTCATCGGGACTGTGATTGAAGCGGAATTAAACAAGTTGAAAGGCATAATGGCGGTCCTGCTGGTCCAGAACGGTACGCTCAAGGTTGGGGATGTGGTGATCGTTGGAACAGCTTATGGGCGTATACGGGCGATGTTTGACTACCAGGGAAACCAAATCGAGCAAGCGACGCCATCCACACCTGTTTCGATTTTGGGGCTCTCAGATGTCCCGATGGCAGGTGAGTTGTTTAGCGTTGTCGAGTCGGAGCGCAGCGCCCGAGCGATCGCGGAGCAACGCAAGCTTCGGGCGCAGGATGCGCAAGTTCAGCCAAGGACCATGTCACTCGACCAGATATTTCAGGCTTTCCAAGCCGGTGAGACGAAGGAGCTCCGCCTGGTGATCAAGGCCGACGCTCAGGGTTCGGTTGAACCTATCACATCCTCACTGGAGGAGTTGAGCGCCGGTGATATTAAAGTGAACGTGCTACACGCGGCCACCGGCAACATCAATGAGAACGATATCATGTTGGCGGCTGCCTCTGACGCTATCGTTATCGGCTTCAACGTGGTCGCTGATCAAGCTTCAAGAAAGGTGGCTGAAAATGAAGGGGTCAACATCCGGATTTATGATATCATCTATCGCTTGACTGAAGACATTGAGAAAGCTCTGAAAGGCATGCTGGAACCTGAAATCCGTCAAGTCGTGCTTGGTCGGGCTGAGGTACGGGAAATTTACCGTATACCGAGGATAGGTCACATTGCTGGTTGTATGGTCTTAGCGGGCGAACTTCGGCGGAATGCAAATATCCGTGTGTTACGCGGTGAAGAGGTCGTGTTCGATGGTCAAGTGGCTTCACTTAAGCACGAGAAAGACGACATACGCGAGATTCGAGAGGGCTTTGAGTGTGGTGTGGGATTAAAGAATTTTGACAAATTTGAAACCGGTGACATTCTCGAGTGCTATACCGAGGAGACAGTGGCTGTGGAGTGAGGGGGACGTTATGGTGAATGAGGCTCGGGTTCGCCGCATTGGTGACCGGATCCAGCAAGAATTATCACTGGTGCTGCAGCGTAAAGTGGCCGATACCCGCCTGGCGATGGTCACGGTGACCGCGGTTGACGTCGATCGTGAGCTAGCTTATGCCACGATATACATCACGGCTCTTGGGGAAGAGGATCGGATGAACGAGGTGCTCCGTGCGCTGGAGGGTGCACGCGGTTATCTGCGCCGTGAATTGGCTGCCCGCGTCCGATTACGCAGCTTCCCGCAACTCCGTTTTCGTTGGGATTTCTCACAAGAACGCGGCGCTCGCATTGATGAGTTGCTTGATATATTGAAATCAGAACGGGCCGGGGGTGAGGGAGAAACGGGTGAAGGGTGAAATTACCCAGGCTCAGGCTCTACTGGATAGGGCTAACACCATCGTAATCGTTGCTCATGAACGGCCAGATGGTGATGCAGTTGGCTCATTGAATGCCGTTGCGATCTGCCTGGAAAATGCAGGGAAGCAGGTTACCGCGGTTTTAGCTGACGGCGTGCCAGGTCGATTTCTCTTTCTACCTGGCGCAGAGAGAGTACAGCAAACCATCCCTACCGAATGCGACTTGCTGATTGCGGTGGATTGCTCCGCTGTTGAACGCACCGGATATGATCTTGAGTCCTTGCCGAGGAGGGTCGACCTGAATATCGACCATCATCCGACAAATAACCATTTTGGGGTCATCAACTTTGTCGAACCGCACGCAGCGGCTACTGCCGAGGTACTTTTTGATCTGTCGTCCCCCTTAGGGCTGCAAATTGACACCGATGTCGCCACAAATCTGCTTACCGGTTTAGTGACCGATACGATTGGCTTCCGAACATCCAACGTGACCCCAAAAGTGCTCCGGGTAGCAGCACAGTTAATTGAACTTGGTGCTCCGCTAGCGGAGGTTTATGAGCGCTCACTCAACCAGCGTAGCTTTGTCGCTGCTCGCTATTGGGGACGTGGGCTCTCGCGTCTAGAGCGAGAGGATGGCTTGCTGTGGGCCAGTTTGACATTGGATGATAAAAAATCTGTGGGCTACCCTGGTCGGGACGATGCTGATCTTATTAACCTGCTGAGTACGATCGAAAGTGCTGAGGTGGCCTTGATTTTTGTGGAGCAGTCTAGAGGGAAAGTTAAAGTAAGTTGGCGTTCCCGCAGCGGATTGAATGTGGCTCGCCTGGCGAGCGCGTTTGGTGGGGGAGGACATGAGCAAGCCGCGGGAGCGATAGTAGCCGGTGAATTAGAAGAGGTGAGAGCTAGGGTGCTCTCCGCCACACGAACTATCCTCGGGTCAGACTCGGACCGGGGGGGAAAATGAAAGCGTTTGGTTTCATCATCGTCGATAAGCCTGTTGGCCCTACATCACACAATATCGTAACAATTGTGCGTCACGGCACGGGTGTGCGTAAGGTGGGGCACGCGGGAACTCTTGATCCACGCGCCTCGGGGGTGCTTGTCCTTTGTCTTGGCCCTGCGACCCGGCTGAGCGAGTACCTGTCTACTTCTTCAAAGCGTTATGAAGCCGTGGTCCGCTTTGGCACTGCAACCCGAACCTATGATGCCGAAGGACCGGTGGTGCGGCAGACAGAAGCTGTACCGACTTTGGAAGAAATTCAAGCTGTCCTGCCTGAGTTCCGGGGAGAAATCGAACAAGTGCCACCGCCTTTCAGCGCTATAAAAGTTCGGGGAAAGAAGGCTTACGAATTAGCCCGCGCAGGTCAGGAGGTGAAGCTAGAACCCCGGGTGGTGACTATTCACCTGCTCGGGATTTTGGAATACCGGCCACCAGATTTGCTCTTGGATATCGAATGCACGGCTGGGACCTACATTCGCTCCCTAGCTCACGACCTTGGCGCGCGTGTATCAACCGGCGCATACCTAGCCAGCCTGCGGCGTACTAGGGCAGGACCTTTCTCCTTGGAAGACGCTGTCCCTCTGCCGAAGCTGGAGGTTGGCTTTCTTACCAACAAATGGAAGCGCTACTTACAACCAGCTGTAAAAGCGCTACCAGATTTACCAACGGTCAAGGTTGAGGGTGATAATTTAGAACGCATACATTTCGGACAGCGCATTCCTGCTGAGCCGGGATCAAGCGGCATGGCGAGGGCGATCGGACCGGATGGTGAGTTGGTAGCCGTCCTCGAGGTTGTCGAAGAGGGCAAGGAATGGCACCCCCGTAAGGTCTTCCTTACTTAGACAGCGCTATGCAGCACATTCACGACCTGGGTTCTATTCATCTGGATGATTGTGATCTGACGATAGGCTCCTTTGACGGTGTGCACCTTGGCCATCAGTCATTGGTTCGGAGCATGGTCGCGCATACCAACGCATTGGGCCTGCCATCCGTTGTGTTAACCTTCTACCCACATCCATCAGCCATTCTACGAGGTCGGCGACCGACTTTCTACATTAATTCACCTGACGAGAAGGCAATCCTGTTAGGTGATTTGGGAGTAGACTACGTCATCACCCAGCGTTTTGACCACAAACTTTCTCAAGTAAGTGCCGACGCGTTTCTCGATATGGTTCAGATCCATATCAACTTCTCTCATTTATGGGTGGGAGAGGATTTCGCTTTAGGCCATGAGCGCGAGGGAGGTCATAGTTTTCTTGAAACAGCAAGTGTTGACCGTGAGTTCCAACTTCATGTTGTAGCCCCCGTATTGTTAGGTGCAGAGGTGGTCAGTTCAACCCGGATCCGTCAGGCGCTTCGCGCTGGCGATGTCGCCAGTGTGGCAACTTACCTAGGTCGGACCTTTGTTGTTCTGGGCGAGGTCGTGGCTGGGTCCAACCGGGGAAAACGACTCGGGTTTCCCACCGCTAACCTTCGTGTCCAAGAAGAGAGAGCATATCCTCGGTCTGGAGTGTACGCCTGCATAGCGGAGGTCGTTGGGCGGCGTTGGCCGGCGGTGACCAACATTGGGGTCCGACCCACATTCGAGGAGACCCAGAGTGTTGATACCATCGAGGCACACTTGCTCGACTTCAATGATGATCTATATCGCCAGGAGATGCGGTTAGCGTTTATCGATCGATTGCGTGATGAGCAGCGCTTCTCAAGCCCGGAGGCGCTGATCGCACAGATCCAAAGCGACGTCAGTCGAGCGCGTGAGATTCTCAGCCCTCTCATGGAGATGGAAAATGGCTGAAAATTTACAGCGACAGATATATTTACTTGATCCGGGACGACTTAGCCAAGAAACGATCGCGGTGACCTTTGCCAAGACTTCTAGGTCACCGCTCTCTTTTCGGGAGATCGCCGAAGGGTTAACAGATGAGAAATCAGCGGAGTTCCATGAGAAATGGGTGGTTGGTTATGGACACGCTTCAGTTGCCGAGCATGCCGTGTTGCACATCGCTTTTGAGAATGTCTCCCGGTTAGCCATCGAGTGCATCGAGTCGAATCGTTTGGCCTCCTACACTGAGAAATCCACTCGTTATCAGAAGTGGGCGCCGGGCGAGTACTACGTCCCGCAGGAGGTCCTCGGCGAGGTCTATGAGGCGACCTATTGCCAATGTTGTGACCATCTCTTTCAGGCATACCAGAACTCAATCGAGCCAGTGCGGGAGAAGGTCTGTGAACGCCACCCTAGGAGGGAGGGGGAGAGTGATGTTGGCTGGGATAACCATATCCGTTCCAAGTGTGTGGATGCGTGTCGTTTCTTACTCCCCTCGGCTGCACTGGCGAATGTGGGGATGACGGTCAACGCCCGTGCGCTGGAATGGGCCATCTGTAAGATGCTCACCCATCCGCTGACCGAGGTCCGTGAGATAGGACTGACGGTGAAAGAGGTAGCGCAGAGAGAGGTGCCTACTCTGATTAAGTACGCCGATCGGGTGCCATACTTGAGTATGACGGAGGATGGGTTGGCGGTCTTTGCTGATGCACTAGGCGCTGAGGGGAGCGATGAAACCCTACGCTTGGTTGCTTATGATCCAGATGCAGAGCTGCGGGTGATAGCCGCAGCTCTGTACGCTCACGCTGGCTGCTCCTTCGAAACAGCGTTATCCCATGTACGTACACTTAGGGAGCAGCAGCGGCTTAAATTGGTGGAAACGTTGCTGGGAAAGTTGGGGCGCTATGACGTCCCGCTACGGGATCTGGAGCACGCGGTCTACACATTCGATGCTCAAGTAGATCAGGGAGCCTACTTCGAACTTAAACGCCACCGTATGATGACCCAGACCCCACAGCGCCTGACGGCTGACCTTGGATATGCAGTGCCGCGGCTGATCGCTGAAGCGGGTTACGAAGAGGCATACCGGACAGCGATGGATGCAGCCGAGGAGGCCTATCACACATTGGCGAAGTGGAACCCCCATGTAGCGGCTTATGTAGTCCCCAACGGCTTCAACCGCCGGGTGCTGATGACGCTTAACCTGCGCGAAGTCTTTCATTTGTGTGAATTGCGCTCCCAACCGAATGCTCACTTCTCAATGCGTCGGTTGGTTCTGCGTATGGCCGAGATCATCCGGGAGGTTCATCCAGTATTAACGGCTTTCATGCGCCTACCAGAGGGCGCCAATTGGCGGGAGGTAGAAGAGGAACATTTTGCTCAGGTGTGATGAATGGGTTTATAAGTCAACAGATCCTGGGATGTCAGCCAACATAAACTGACGTAAGTAGCCATCCGTCAGTTATATAAGACCTCCGAGGTCTATCAGACCTCGGAGGTCTGCCTATTTGACGATCCAATTACTCCTGCCAACAATTCTTGCATGAGATCCAAGATTCTTTACGGAATTGTACTGATCGTCATCAGCACACCTCCGGCAAGGCTTATCTGTGCCAGGTGGTAGGCGATCATTTCGAATATTCGCCCACCGGGATGCGGACCGACGAAACGGTTCCAGGCAATAGCTGCGTCAGAGGAAAAGAAGAGCGCACCACCGAGCGCCGCCAGCCACCCGGCTAAGGGAGGCCAGTCTGGGCGTAAGGTCGTGCTGGCCGCCGACCAAAGGGTCAAACTGAGAACAACAGCGTAGGCGACCACAGGGGCGACCATGGATGTCTTTCCCGACTCCCGAAGGCTGGTCACCAAGCGCCGCATAATGGCTCCTGCTACAAAGATGGTCGTCAATGCGATCAGCAGGGACGCAGGGTTAATAACCAGACCAGTCAGGTTGAAAGCGACTATATATGCGATGTGCGCCAGAAGGAAGGCTACCAGTCCTTTGAGGAAGTGATCCCCGGGAAGCATAAGGAAAATATCGCCAGCCAACGAGAATGCCAACCCAACAAGAAACCAAATGCCGAGCGTCGGTGGGGAGCTTGGCAGCCGGAGGCCAAACCAGAGGATTAGAAAAAGCAGGGTGGCTGGTTTGGCCACGTATTCCAATCGACGATGATCGATCGCTACGGCGATCCAATTCAAGAGCGCAAATCCGACGAAGGCAGTGAATAAGATGGTCATTTATTCAACAGGCTGAGAAGTCTCATGTTGGCAATTCGAGTTGCTGGGGGGGTAGCAATCGCTCCCGGATGCGAGCGGCCATTTTGAGCGCTCGCTGTGGCGCCAGACCGACATAGGAACTCGCATCAAGTAATTCGCGGATGCGCGCTGGTTGCAGGAAGTGAAGTAGCGCCATGTCAGTGGTGAGTTGATCAGATAAGGGATTGGGTTTGCTGTCCTCGATAGCTCTCCATGCGGTCATGCTATGCTGTCGTAACTGCTCGTGCATCTCTTGACGGTCGGCACCGGCGCGGACCAGGGCGGATAGTACACGCTCAAGGGCGGCGAACGGCCCATAGGTTGCTAAATGGGCAGCGCAACCGGCCTCGTCTATTTCCATACCATCCATAACCACGATGGCAGTATTAAGCATCTCGTCGCAGGCAAGGAAGGATTCGGGGATTAGACTTCGGCGGCTGGCTGAGTCGTCCAATGTACGTTCAAGCAGGTTGGAGGCTGCATTGTGCCAGGCTACGCTGACCCCGGCTGCCACCTGGCGAGCCAACGAGCAGATTTTCTCTGTTCTCACCGGGTTGCGTTTAAAGGGCATGGCGCTCGATCCGACCTGGCGATCGCCAAACGGCTCGGAAGCAGCGCGGAAGCCGGGGGACTGCATCAGCCTGAGGTCAAACGCAAACTTATGCAGTGAGGCTGCCATGCCGGCCAGGCCGCAGAGCAAGCTGTAATCCTGTATACGTGGGTATATTTGGCTAGTCACCGGGTGAGCTTCGATGCCGAGGGCGTCCATCACAGTAGCTTCAAGCATTTCAGGGGTGATCGGTGAGCCGGCCAGCATCTCAACGAAGGGGGCTGCAGTGCCGACGGCGCCCTTGATACCCTTTCCCCGTAATCTCGACCGCAGGTGTACCAGATCTTCGAACTGGGCCAGCAGATCTTGTGCGTAGTTGCTCAGGCGGTAGCCGAGGGTGGTGGGTTCGGCTGGCTGCAGGTGGGTGTAGCCCATGATGGGAAGATCGGCCGTCGCCTCGATCTGATCAGCAAAGCGGAGTAGCAGGTCACTGAGCGCTCCCAGCAATATTGACAGCGCCGCGCGTTGGCGGACGACATCGGCGTTGTCCTGCACATCGGCAGAAGTTAGGCCCCAGTGGAGCACAGCGCCGCCCAGGGGACACTGCTCAGCGAAGGTCTTGAGTTCAGCCATTAGGTCGTGACCGATCTCAGCTTCGATCTCGGCCGCGCGGTGTAGATCAATGTCCTGGGCGTGAGCTTTGATCTCGTCAATTTGCTCGGGTGAGATCAGACCAGCAGCGGTTTGGGCCTCGGCTGCAGCAACCCAGACACGACGCCAGGCTCGACGCTTGGTGGTTTCGGACCACAGGGCGCGCATTTTTTCGGAACCGTAACGTGTGCTGAAAGGGGATTGGTAGGTCATGGCATCAGAGTTGCAGATGGTATCGTTATCTCATGCGGATGGAGGTGATCTCCAGCCCTCAAAGGTTAGGTTGTATGTTTGTAGGCGCTCTTTTGCCAGCCGCAGGTACTCAGGGTTGATCTCATAGCCAATGTAGTGGCGCTTAGCCTTGAGAGCAGCTAAGCAGGTCGTTCCTGAACCACAGAATGGATCGAGAACCACGTCGTCAAGAAAGGTATAGAGTTCAATCAGGCGGCGAGGCAACTCCTCTGGAAAGGGCGCTGGGTGGCCCACCCGCCGAGCGGAGACAGCTGAGAAATCCCATACGCTCTTGGTCCACGCTAGAAAATCATCCTTGCTGATAGTGCTTTGGCGTTCATGTCTGGAACGCGAAAATGAGTCCTTCGAAAAAACTAGGATGTACTCATGCACGTCGCGAAGCACCGGATTGCTGGCGGATAGCCAGGATCCCCAAGCGGTTGAGGGACTGGCGCTGCTGGCTTTGTTCCATATGATCTCGCCCCGCATCAAGAAACCGATCTCAAGCATATCTTCAATGACCCAGGCGTGCAAGGGAAGGTACGGCTTGCGACCCAGGTTGGCGATGTTCACACATGCCCGTCCTCCAGTTACCAGGACACGGTACGTCTCGCGAAATACCTGGCGCAGCAGGTCTCGGTACTCGTCGAGAGTGAGGTCGTCGTCATACTCCTTGCTGACGTTGTACGGAGGTGAGGTGACCATGATGTGGATGCTATGGTCAGGGAGTTCGCCCATGTCCTCGGAGGATTTCAGATATAAGCGATCTAGTACTTCCTTGGCGATATTATTTTCTATATATTCCACTCGATCCCTTGGCTTAAGACCGTCGTAAAGCCGGCTGTTGTAGAAGGGAGACGAGTCGTGGCTGATTCGGCCTGGCGAGCCAAACGAACTTGTACGGGTCGCTTTCCTCTTACCCTTGCTCACGGATCTTTGGCTCCCTTCAGTTAGTTGTATCGCCCGGTTCCACTGAAACCCAAGCGTTTAAGGGCTTTTTCATCATTGCGCCACCCGGAGAGTACTTTAACCCGGAGCTTCAGGTACACTTTACGACCGGACATGGCCTCAATTTCCTGGCGGGCCAATGTGCCGATATTTCGCAGCATGCTGCCGCCCTTGCCGATCACGATTCCCTTCTGCGATTCGCGCTCAACGAATAGGGTGGCAGCGATATAGGCGCCTTGTTGGTTGCGCTCCTTGTATTCATCGATGCGAACAGCGATGCAGTAGGGCACCTCATACCGCAGCAGTTTCAAACTGGCGGCGCGGATCAGGTCAGCAGCAATATCGCGCTCGTTAATGTCGGTGACCTCTTCTTCCGGATAGTAGCGCGGTCCGGGGGGGAGTTGCTCGAGGATGTGCTGCAGCAATTGATCGCGATTATCCCCTCGGGTGCTGGAGATGGCATACACCTCTGCATCTGGCAGTAACATCTTAAATGACAATTGGCGATCAAGGAGCTCACCTGGTGGAACGAGATCGATTTTATTCAAGACCACCAGGGTTGCCGGGTTGGGTTTGAGTTCTTGTGTCTTATTCGCCACTCGCTGGTCATCCTCGGTCGGGGGACTGCTCAGATCGAACATCACCAGCAGCAGATCAGCGTCTTTGATCGCTTCCAGTGCCTCGGTGTTCATCTTTACCCCTAATTTGTGAATAGGTTTGTGGATGCCTGGTGTGTCGATGAAGATCACCTGAGCGGTGGGAAGGGTTAGAATGCCCAACTGGCGGTAACGAGTAGTCTGTGGACGTGGAGAGACTGCAGCCACGCGCTGCCCTAGGAAGGCATTGATCAGAGTCGATTTGCCAACATTTGGTCGACCAGCGACAGCGACGAAGCCCGACCGGTGCCCTTCAGTTGTGTCTCCAACTTCCATGACCTTATTGTGGTGGCAATGGCGCGCGCTGTCAAGCTGGTGTGACACTAGCTAAGTACAATAATCACCAAGCTGTTCTCTTCAATCAGGAGGGTTTCAAGGCTATAATATATGCATCGCTTGAAATGACCTCCCTACGATCTAACTGGCGGTTAAAACGTCTTTCAGGCATAGAGGTTAGTAGATCAGGCGGACCAGTCGCCAAATGGGGAGGGGAAGGAAGCGGTTTAAATAGTGTAATTTCTGGACGCTGGATAACATTATCAACGATGTGGTTTGTAGAAAGAAAGGTTGTAACTGATGAGTATATTTTCCCGCAAGAAACCAAACCGATTTCTTGATCTGCTAATCAAGCAAGCTGAATACACGGTCGAGGGCATGCAAGCTTTGCTTGCGTACGTCAAGGAACCCAGCGAGGAGGTTGCCCAACAGGTCACTTACATCGAGAAAGAAGCGGATGAGGTTCGGCGCATCTTGATCGATGAATTAAATCGTACATTCGTAACGCCGATTGACCGGGAGGACATCTTCGCCCTCTCACTGACAATTGACGATGTGCTGGACTACGCCGAGTCCACTGTAGAGGAGATGTATCTGCTGGATGTCAAGCCCAATGTCTACATTGAGCGAATGGTCTCGCTGTTGACTGACGCAGCGCGTGAGATCTATATGGGGGTAGTTCGCCTTGAAGATCACCCCAACGTGGCAACCGACCATTCCGTACGGGCCAAGGCGCTGGAAAACCGGATGGAGACGGTTTATCGGGAGGCTATCGCCAATCTTTTCCAGATGCCGCGGGATATTGACCACGTGGTTGAGATGCTGAAGCTGCGTGAGATCTACCGCCACCTCTCAAATGCGGCTGATCGTGGCGACGCAGCGGCAAATGTCATCGGCGACATAGTGGTCAAGAAAATGTAACCCTCTACCTTTGGCGAGTTACTTAAACGGTTGATCTAAATACGCCGGGCTACTTTCGAACAGCCCGGTGTGCTCTTAAATAAAAGTAGGTGCACTCCATAGCACACCTAGATAGCGCCGCCCTTGTCCAATGGGATATGGTTGGGAATTAAATCTCTTCCTCGGATATAGCCCAACCCTCGATAGCGGCCAACCGGTGCAGCTTGTTACCAACTTCACGCCATTGAATTTTAGAGATCCCAAGCTTCTGGCGGATTTTATCCTTGTCCATCCCGGCCCGATAATCTCTCAATGCTGAGGTCCAACGGCACATGTCGAAGGAGAGGTGTTTATCGAGGCCAGCAACCTCGCCGATGTCCTCAAGCAGGTACTCAAGTCGTCTGGGAGACCAGGGGAAAAGGCGTTCGCGAGGTTGGTATGCAGCCAAATATTCACGGTAGGCAGGGATCCATGAGGCTGGGAGGATGATTTTACGCTCTTTGTAACGTTTTTTGACCTCGCCATAGCGAACGAAGAGGATCGGTCCATCGACTGAGTTGAGGTCGATTTGGTTAAGATGGATATTCAAGCATTCTCCCTTCTTAATCCCAGTGTGAAGGAGTAGGCTGACGAGGGTGTAAGACCGAGCGTCGGGTCGATCTCCATGACGGAGGCCATTGGCAACCTGGAGGACTGCTTCCACTTCTTCGGGTGAAAGGACTATCGGAAGAGGGCTGAGGACCGTCTGTTGTGGTATCGGGGCGGCGGGGTTCTCGGCTAAGACGCCGGTCTCGACCAGCCAACGGAAGAAGGCCTTGATGGAGGTAATTCGTCGGGCATAGGTTTTTGGGCTGCAATTCACGCCGCGTTTGTTCAGCATCCAATCGAGGAAGTTCTTCAAATCATGGGTACCGATGGCGACGATGGCTGTTCCGGCGCCGACGAACTTACCAACCAGACGCAGATCGCCGGTGAAAGCTTTCACGGTGTGGATCGAGCGACCATCGGCTTCAAGTGCTTCGCCCCAGGCGTTGTTGGCAGCACTCAGGCTGCTGTCTGGTCTCACCCGGCTCGCGATTTCACCCTCGGTTTCGATGTTGTTGGGTATCAGAGAGAAGAGGGGGAGCTCATCCATCGACTCAGTCATCCGTTCCTCCGGGCATCTTCCTGCGCATAGCCAAATAACACGCTGGACATCCTAGCCTCGGATGGAAGAAAAGTCAAATGCGTAGTGGGGAGAAAATATTGGGGTGAAGCTATGGTCCTTAGTGGCGGAGAATGGAATCAGGTAATAGCGAGGGCATTATCCATAACGATGAGTATGATGTCAGATCAGCGCTTTAACAAACAATTCGAACGCTGCTGCGCCCACGACTTCAAATGACATCTCCTTCAGGATAGTTCCGATAATCGGCCAGTACTTCTTCTTGAACTTGGGCAGAATACCACTAACTGGTTCGAGATTCTCCCGTCCTCCTCCAGAGAGCCAATCCTCAACACTCTTTCGTGATTCCTGTTCATCAGGTGCAGATGTAATCTCGTGGGCAATCCAGCGCTCCAGACTGTGTGAAAACAATGAAAAGCTCCCATCAGCTTCAAGCACAAGACCTCGCCGGAGAAGCGGCGGAACGTCAAATCGGGCACGGGGATGCAGTTGTGATAAGTTGTCAATATTGGGTGTGGTTTTCTTAGACGGTTTTTGCCGGCTCAGGGCCAGGATTGACAGGAGGCTGACTTTTTCGCTCTCTGAGCAATGAGTCCAATAATAATCAAAATGAGTCCTAGCCTGCTGATCAAATTCGGCTGTAACCTGAGCAACAAGCGGGTCACCTCTGAGACCTTGCATCTTCCCTTCGACGATGTAGTAGCCGGCCATCTGTACAAAGAACGGATGTCCACCTCCCAGCCGGAGGACGAATGCTTTCTCATCGGGTGTGAAAGCGAACAGCTGTCCCTCAACATAGCCATCAATCAAATCATTCACATCTGCCATCATAAATGGCTTCAGCACCACATTGGCGAAGATATTGAAGAATGGCGAGCCCTTGATCTCGTCGGAATGGCAAAGATCAACCAATTCACGGCGCGTCGCCGTAACAAGTGCCAAACTATAATGGATGGCTAGAGATCTTAACCCCCCGAAGAAATCAGCACCGAAGTTAGGATTTTGGGTGACATACTCAAATTCGTCCATGAAGAGGACGATATTTATGCCTCGTTCGTTGATCGTCTCAAGCAAATCCTCCAGGTCGAAGAGATCAAAGGATTCACGTTTGCGAAGCCCGTCGATGGTTGGAATTAAACTTTGATCGCAGATTGCACGCGACATTTTGTGCAGGACACGCTGCCAGAAGCGCTGGGGGGTGATGTCGGTTAAACCTTGGAAGTCGATATACACCAGACAGTATTTGTCTTCGGTAAGCCCCAATCCAGCCGCGGCAACCGGGTTAGAGAGATGATAAAGGAGCGAGGTCTTACCGATGCGTCTTTCACCAACGATGGAAGTGCTCTCGTGGGCGCTGGAAAGCAGTCGGTTGACGATCTGGCGGATATCGCCCTTGCGTCCGTAGAAGAGCGATGGATCGCGGATCGGGTTGCCGAAGGTGAAAGGATTGGTGGTCATCGACCCTCCAGTTTGAAGACGCCGTACGGAGTTGCTGCGTATACATTCGATGGATCTTCTGGATCCACTGCGATGGAATAGATCACCAGTGCCCCGAGCAACCCATCGTTTACCTCTCCCCAGGTATCACCACCATTGAAGGAGATGTAGGCGCCTCCATCTGTGCCCGTATATAGTATGTCAGGGTTCTGAGGATCGATAGCGACTGTGTTGACAAATAGGCTACCCAGTCCCTCGTTCTTGGGCTGCCAGCTCTTGCAGCAATTTATGCTTAATTGAACACCCCCGAATCGGGTTGCCAGGAAAACCCGTTCATCATTGGTTGGATCAATGGCAGCGCGAGCGTTGGTGGAGGGTGGCCACCCAACCAAATCAGTGCAATAACGCCAGGTCATGCCATGATCAAGCGAATATCGTAATCTCCACCTATCAAAAGCGTAGATGATGTTTTCACCTATAAACAATCTTGTATCATGTTTATAATCCAATTGCCCGGATGGTAGCCAGGTTACGCCTCCATTTGTTGAGGTGAAACCATCACTATACAACAGCCCAGATTCTCTCGCATCAGCAGTGAGGATAATACCACCTGCCTGAGAGGTCTGGTCCCAACTTCTACCTTGGTCCCAGGAGCGTTTACCGAAAATATAGATCACCCCATCGGCATCGATGGTCAGCCCACACACATCTTTACCCATTTCTTCCCAAGTTTGACCACCATCTTCTGACCGATAATAAGGGCAATGCCAATTCAGATCAGGACCCTCAATAAACATATTCTGGGGATTATCAGGATTAATAATTAAATTTAATATCGTTGTTCCCAGGCCGTCCTGTCTTTCTTCCCAACTACTTCCACCATCTCGAGAGATTTGTAAACCCACACTACCAACAAAAATGGTGTTTGGATTATCTGGAGATATGAGCATTGCGCCGTGTTCACCACCACGTAAACTCACCTGCGAGAACCAACTCCAGGTTTCACCTCCATTAGTACTCCGTAATATCCCGTCCCCGCCTCCTTTGAGGCCGGTGAGGCTATAAACATCACCGTTTGAAGCGGTATCTACATCGAGTAAACCAACACTCCAACTTCTTTGATCAAGAAGAACCCAATTATTTCCGCCATCGTTTGAACCATAAATTCCAAATCCTCCATCAAGATCCCCACAGACTGTACGACTGAGTGCATAAAGGATATCTTCATTGTTAGGATCAAGGGTAATTTTGTCATATTCTGCGGGGCATGGGCTTGTTTGTCGTACAGCGCTCCAGGATTGTCCACCATTCGACGATTCAATTAATTTATCCCTATCCGCTAAGATGAGGTGTTTGCTATTCTGTTGATCGATAACCAAATCATTTCCACTAGCGCTTAGTCTCTCCCAATGTATCCCGCCATCGTTAGTTTTATATAAGCCTGTTCCTTCTGTTCCTACATATATTGTTTTTCCATCACGGGGATCGATGGCTAAAGTTAAAATATCTCTCAACCCGAGATTTGTAAAAGTTGGGTGCCAAGATATGCCACCGTCCAATGACTTGTAAATACCAGCTCCGAAAGTGCCTGCGTAAATTACGTCTGGGTCGTTGGGGTCCACCGCAATCGTGGAAATCTCTACCCGGGGGAAGATCGCTCCAGAATACAGTCGTTTCCAATACAGGGGAACGGCAGTTGGTTCTGGTGTAGGTGTATCGATCGGAGTTGGTGTGACCGTCTGCACAAGGATCTTGGTCGGCTCATTTGTGATTGTTGGAATGTAAGCTATAGCATCTTCTGCCGGTTGTGGTTTGGTAAGGATTCCGACAACGGTGTCTTTGTATAATAATATGATCCCAAGAAATGCTACGACACCAACCCCAACCCAAAGACGTGTGTCCTTATACCAGCGCCGCCGCTGGCGGGCCACGAGATCAGCCAGAAGCAGTGCCGCGTCCTGATAATCTTCATCCATCTGCAGGATTTGTTTGAGTATGTGACCAGCGCGCTCTTCCTGTCCGGTGGTTAGGGCTTCTTGCGCCTGCTGGTATAAAGTCTCTAAGTTTGGATGCTCATCCATTTATTGTGACTCCAGTTTGAAGACGCCGTAGGGGGTGGCGGCGACCACATTCGATGGTTCTCCTGGATCCACTGCGATGGAATAGATCACCAGTGCCCCGAGCAACCCATCGTTTACCTCTCCCCAATGCTCACCACCATCAAAGGAGACATAAGCACCACTATCCGTCCCAGCGTAGATTGTATCGGGGTTTAATGGATCGATGGCGATGGTGTTAACATAAAGGCTACCGAGACCTTGGTTGCTGGACTGCCAGCTCTGGCAACCATCCTGACTGATAAAAATGCCTCCACCCCAACTAGCCAAATAGAGTCGATCACGATCATGTGGATTAATAGCGAAGCGGGTCCTTGAGTAGGCATAATGAATGATTTCGGGTTCGGCACAAGTGGTCCAATTCATCCCAGCATCATTGGACCTATCAATCTTTCCACCAACTGCCACCGCGTAAACGACCTCTCCCTGGTCATGGTCAAAGTATAAATTAGGATACCGCATATCCCGAATGCCATTCGCACCTTGCCATGTGGCTCCGCCGTCGGACGAAATGTACAAGAACGGGGGTTGATTGTGTGCATAAACGTACAAGTTCCCCTCTTGTTTGGGGTGTGCGGCTAAACCTCGCAGCGAGGTTGCGGGGCCATCTACGCGCGTCCACGTTTCGCCGCGATCCGGTGAAATGAGTATTCCGCCGTCCCCATACCATTTCCCGAGACGGTACAGTGTCTTTTGATCAGCATCGAAGGCTAGATTCGTACCATCCTCGATAAGCCATGTCCAATTATGCCCTCCATCTGACGAGTGGAATAGGCGTCGACCACCACCGCTTTCACTCATATCCTCCGCGTACATTATGGAGGGTTCATAGGGGTCAAAGATGAATTCAATCCGAGAATTTCCCAAGCCATCGCTGTATTCGAGCCAAGAAAGGCCCTCATCGGTGGTTATAAAAAGGCCTTGTCCACCGAGGAGTAAGGTGCTTTGCTCCGGAGTTCTAAACGTAATCTCTCCTACACTACCGGCTTCAGGTTTAATAAGCTCCTGCCAGGTTCGACCCGCGTCGGATGTTTTCAATAGTCGATTATCACTGCGGGTCGCACAGTAGGCGACCGACTCATCTTGCGGGTGAATAGCCAGCGCGGTACAACTGTCGTTCAGATTCGATCGACTCCACGAGCGACCCCCATCGGTGGATATGAATAACATTTCACCATCTTCTACTGTGTTGGCCGTCGCATAAACGATACTTCCTGAGTGATTATCATTCACCAATAGATGCTGTGGTTCAGCTCGCGCATCTTGTTCTAATTCTGAATATTCCCAGGTCTTACCGCCATCCTCGGATAGGTAGATCCCACTATCACCGCATTCTTCTGTTTGCCAGGTGGCAGCGATGAGCGTCTGGGATTCGCTAGGATGAATCACCAGGTTGATGACTGCATGTGGGCATGGAGATTCTTGGATCCTGTTCCAGGTTTCACCTTCGTCATGTGACTCATAGAGTTGATGTTCGGTTGTTGAGAATAAATGGCGGTTATCTTCTGGGTCGATGATAACTCGGCTCCTTCCCCCACTGGGGTCACCAACGCCCTCATTGATGGCGCGCCAATGATCACCGCCATCTTGTGTCTTGTATGTCCCGCCCCAGCTAGTGCCCGCATAGAGTGTATGAGAGTTCGTGGAATCGATGATGAGCGAAATGATTGCAGCTCGTTCAAGTCCATGATGGGCTGGCTTCCATGATATGCCTCCATCGATAGATTTGTATATACCAGCGTTATAGGTGCCAACGTAAAGCACATCAGGATCGTTGTGGTCTAGGACAATAGTAGAGATTGTGCTGCGCGAAAACATCAATCCCGGAGAGATTCTCCTCCAAGACAATGCGATTGGGGTGGGCGAGGGGATGTTGGTAGGTGAAGGGGTCGGTGTTGGACGCACAAACGGGGTTAATGTGGAGGGCGGAAGAACTTCACTAGGACGAGGTGAGGGGATCAATCCAAGCAAGGTATCCTTCATCAGGTAAATCACTCCGATTAAGAGGATCACGCTAAGTGTTCCCCACAATCGACAGTCGTTGTACCAACGCCGCCGCTGCCGGGCCACAAGTCCAGCCAGGAGATGGGCCGCGTCCAAGTAATCTTCATCAAGTTGGAGAATTTGCTTGAGAAGTTGAATAGCTTGGGCTTCTTGCCCCGTGGCTAGGGCAGCTTGAGCCTGCCGATAAATTGCCTCTAGTCTGAGGTGAGGATCCATCTAGCGCGTCTCTAGTTTAAAGATACCGTACGGAGTTGCTGCGTATACATTCGATGGATCTTCTGGATCCACAACGATAGAGTACACCACCATTGCGCCCAACAAACCGTCGTTGATCTCGCCCCAGATGTCCCCACCATTGAAGGAGACATACGCACCGCCATATGTTCCTGCGTAGATCGTGTCAGGATTCACAGGATCTATCGCAACAGTATTGACGAACAGATTACCGAGACCATCGTTACTTGTTTGCCAACTCAGGCAACCATCCTCACTAATCAAAACACCCTCGCCGCGTGTTGCCAGGAAAAGCCGATCGCTATCTTGTGGATCAATAGCCATTCGCGAGCCGTACCGAGCGAGTAGATCCCATCCCCGACCACAGGATCCCCACGTTTCTCCACCGTCGTTTGAGCGGTAAACATTGCGACTGCTAACGACATACACTCGCTGTTCCTGGTTAGGGTCGACGACAATTCTATCTCCAACGACTTCTTGGTTGATCGCGATCTGCCAAGAATTTCCACCATCAGAAGAGATTAAGAAGCAATGTTCATGGGAATCGCCACATTGACCGACACCGTATACAACACCAGATTGGACCGGATTTGCCTCGACATCCTCCACGAAACCTTCTGGCAACTCTACCCTCTCCCAAGTTTCACCATTGTCTCGTGAACGATTAATTGAATCCCCTCCTGACCGATACAATGTACCGCTGGAAGCATCAAGCGCCAACCCTAGTCCCCATCTAGCGATTGATTTCCAACTGCGACCACTATCAGAGGATTGGTAGAGCCGTTGATCGGTCATTTCAACGTACAGGGTTGAAGTATTTGTTGGGTCGATCCTCATCTCCAGGTAACCTGCGCCAAGGCCGCTATTGCGTTCGATCCACGAGGAGCCGTCGTCTACTGACAAATACAGGCCATGGCCGCCGACAAATAGGGTCCCCGGTGTGTGGGGTGAAAGCAACATTGCCCGTGTCTCACCCCACTCATGCCTTGTGACTTCATGCCAGCTCTGACCGCCGTCCGCAGTTCTCAGTAGGTTATGGCCAGTCACGCAGTACGCTACTGTGGCTTCATCTGGACTAAACGCAAATGCGGAACAAGTGTAATTCAATAGGCGGTCCCAGGTATTGCCTCCATCAGAAGATCCGTACAATCCATCATCCCTTGTGGACGCAAAGAGGAAGTTTCCCTCTTGACTGTCAATTTGCAGTGACCCAAAATTTATTCCCATTTGTAATCCAGAGATGGTCCATGTCTGTCCACCATCTTGCGAAATATATACCCCTTCATCACATGGCCCTTCACCTCCTGTCCATCCACCTGCAAAGAGGGTTCGGTTGTCTGAGGGATGAAGGACCAAGGATGTTAGGAAGAGTCTAGTACAGGAAGGGGTCCAAACTTGGATCCATGATCCACCACCATCCAGCGACTCATAGATACTTGATCCGTGTGTGTAGTATAAATGTTGGTCATCCTGGGGATCTATGCGAACGATGCTCGTCCAATTCCAACCAGGCACATCTATCCCTTTGTTGGCTTCGTGCCACGTTTCGCCGCTGTCGGTAGTCTTGTAGACTCCTGCGTCGAAAGTGCCGGCGTAGAGCACACGTGGATCCAGAGCATCAATCACCAGTGTGTCAATCGAGGCGCGACCCAAATCACTATTTACCGACTTCCAGGAGACACCACCGTTGATGGATTTGTAAATCCCTGCGTTCTCCGTACCAACGTATAGAATTCCTGGATCATCAGGGTTGATTACAATGGCTGTGATGGTGTCCCGTGAAAATGCCTGACCTGAGGAGAGCCTGGCCCAGGCGAGGGGGATCGGCGTTGGCAAAGGTTTGGGGGGGACGGGTTGCGGAGTCGGATTTATTATTGGTTCCGGCGGTATTGTTGGCATCGGCAATAGTGGTGTTGGTTGCGCCAGTATCTGTAGAGCAACAGGAGCGTACCGTACCAGGACCAGCGTCAGTGCTACAAGAGCCGCACCTCCGACTCCTCCCCAGAGCCACTTGTTCTTCCAGAACGGCCTCGCGGCACGGCGCAACTCAATGGCTTCGGCCATTAGGCGAGAGGCGTCTTTATAAGTCTCATCCTCGAAGACGATTCCCTTAAGCAGCTGGACTGCTCGATCGTATTCCTTGCTGGAGATCGCCTTTCGAGCTTCGTCGTAGGCTTTACTCTTCCTCTGTTCTCCTAGCGCTCGTTGGATTTCCGCCTCTGCGGCTTGGCGATCATCCGGTTCCAATGCCAGGTATGCCTGCCAACTTTCGATCGCTTCATCCCAGCGTTCTGATTTGGTTTGTTGTTGGGCTCGCTGCTTCAAGGTCGTTAAACCATGCGCTCGCTGCGCAGTTCGAACCTCGGTTAGCTTCTGTCGAAGATCTTCATCCTCTGGAGCCAAATGTTGTGCTTCTTCCAAAGTGCGGACGGCCTGATCCCAGCGCTTGGCGGAAATCGCCTTTTCAGCTTTTACACTCAAACTCTTGACGACCTGCTCTCGATGGGCCTCCCGCAACTCTACGTATCGGGCCTCCAAAGCTTGGTCTTCGGGCGTGTAGTTCAATGCCTTTCGGTAATCGCTGAGTGCCTGGTCGAAGCGCGTTTCAGCGACGGCCGCCTCAGCCCTTTGCTTGTAGATGTCCGCCATTCGCTGCCGGGCGTCGGTGTGCTCTGCGTTGATGGAAAGTACCTGCTGGTAGGATTGGATGGCGTCCTCTACGCTACCTCGCGATAGGGCCTCGTTACCCAGCGCAAGGTGAGCCTCGCAAAGCCCAGCCCGAGCGGCGACATCCTCCTCATCGATCGACAGGGCTTTCTCATACTCCGCCACAGCTTCAGCGTAAGAATTCTGCTTTAGGCGGACCGATCCGACGCTCACTTGCGCCTGGATGTTCTCAGGGTCGACTCTCAGCGCTTCTTGGAAACTCTCGATGGCCTTGTCGAATTGCTTGATATCTTTGTACTCAAGCCCGATTTCAATATAGCGACTGGCGATCGGGTTGACTTCGATTAACTCCTCCCGTACCCGTTCCAAAGGTCGGTTTTTCTGAAGCCAAAGCAGCATCAGTTGGATGACAAAACGGTTGTCCTCGGTAAGAACGTCTTTTTCACGCATGTGGAGCAGCGCCGAGTTTAGATCTTGAGTGGTGAAACGAACTCGCTGCTGTTGGAGGGATTTGGCCAGTGAACGGGTGCCTTTTTTACCTTCTATGTGTGCCAGGCAGGAAAGAATCCACTTTTCCAGGTCGGAGGCTTCATCCCAGACAAACTTGAGGTTGACCGTGCCGCGCTCGATCACATCATCGAGCACGACCTCCACATCGACCTGTCGGATAGATGTTTCCCCGGTCTTCTGACAGCGGGAGAACAACTCATGGCAGATCAGTTGGGTGAAGTAGGGATGACCGGAGGTGATCTGGTAGATACGGCTAACTGCCTTCCGGTCATATTCGAGAACCCCATGGACTGGTTTGGTGATTAAACCAAAGGTATCTTCCTGTCCCAGGAAGCTGATCTCTTTATACAGGGCGGTCTTAAAGAACTCTGTGTATGAGGCCTGCATGTTCTCCAACTTGCGCCCTGAGGAACCGATGGAGAAGATGAAGTTCAACCCCTCTTGCCCGGTCAATCTTCTCAGGTAGTCGATCAGTGGTCGAGCCAGTGATTGCTTGATATCAGCTTCTTCGAGCGAGTCGAACTCATCGAAGGTCAGCAGCAGCTTCCGATCACCCAGGTGGGGCTGCAAGCCGGGTAAAAATTGCCCTTCCAGGTACTCTGGGTCCTTAGTAAAGTCTTCATCCTTCGGCATGGGGATGACCACCTGGTGGTCCTGCTTGAGAACCCGGGTGATCTCTCTGGCCAGCCACCAAAGGAAGCGTTCGAGCGTGGTGTGGGTGCGCCCCTGGAGGTCGAAGAACACGGGGATGTAGCGATCAGGTAAGCGGTGGGGTAGTTGCTTGAGGACTGAGGTCTTTCCCACTCTACGCTGGCCGTGAATGACCAGGATGTGGTCCACATAGCGACCGGGCAGGCTGCGCTCGATCCAATCGAAGACATCCTCACGGCCGAAGAACATTGAGGCTTCAGTGACCGGTGCGCCGGCGATGTAGGGATTGAACATCTCGCTCATGATGAATATCGACCGCGAAGCAGGGGATATCGTTAGGTCAGGCAACGATTTGTAGTCTGAGCCTCGTCCCCCGCGTCACTAGTATAGATTTTTTTAATGAACTTGCACCAATGTTGCATATTGTGATCGTGTATCGGATGACTGTTCCGATGATCGAAGCATCAAAGCCAGAGATGTCTCACCATCATAGGTTGCGCCTTGGGCAGCAGGCGCCCATAGGTACATCTCAGGTTATTGAGGTATCGGTATTTGATTAGGGCCAAATGCGGATTGCAGCATGGCTTGGATCGCTTCGTGATTGGGTAACTGAACTGAAGCGCCGCTGTAGGGCACTCGCCAAGAAGTGACCATACTAGAGTCGATCTTATAACTCTGTATGAGGGATGGGTCCGATGCCAGCTTAGCTCCCAGAGGAATCAAGGGCAGGATATCGTTCAGGCTTATATCGGTTTGCACCAATGAACTGAACTGATCATAGAGCTGGGGCACCCTTGTCAGGCCGTCGAGGCTAAGAACCCGATTGAACAGGGCCTCAATCACCTCCTGCTGACGTCGTAGTCGGTCAAAGTCACTGCTTCTTTTCCGCATCCGAACATAGCACAAAGCGGTGTATCCGTCCATGTGGTATAAGCCGGGAGAGTAGGTATAGGTCGTACCACCGCATTGGTCTTGCATATATTTACCGACTGGAACATATATGCCTCCTAGAAGATCGACGGCTGTGATAAAACCGTAAAAGCTAACCCGCACATAGTGATCAATCTCAATTCCCAGGTTATAGAGCACGGTGTTGCTCACCATCTCTGGCCCACCGCGGACATCAGCGGTGTTGATGCGATCGACCCGCCAACCGGGGAGGTAGACATAAAGATCGCGAGGTATGGAAATTAGTGTGGCTTTACCTGCTCCCGGGTCTAGGGAGAGGATCATCATAGTATCTGTCCGAAAACTACCCCCGCTTTTTCTCCAATCGGAACCGAGCAGAATGATATTGACCACATCTTCAGGGAAGTCGATGCGCGGCTTCGGCGCTGGGATCTCAATAGCCGAAGGTTCGACCGGCGCAGGAAAGTAACCCCAGATGTAGATCGAAGTAGGAGTGGGAAGCGGGGTTGGCGTGGAGGTGGGGCCAGGTGTTGGGGTGGCGGTGGGGAGGAGAGGGATGAAAGGTGTAGGAGTCGCCGTGGCGAATGGGTCAGCCGTAACCAGTGGACCGGTGGAGGGCAATGCACCCGGTAAAACTGCTCCAGCGAACCCACTGCAAGCTGCCAGTACGACCACTAACAGTATAATGACCGTTCTGGGAAGAGGTTGTTGTTTAAAAATTATTTTCAGCCGCAATAAAAACTTCATCATAATTGAGACGTCTCACATTGTGATCAGGTTCCGTTCTGTCCCTCAGTTTTGTTATTCATTTCATGGCGCGAGCTATCAGTCACCGGCATTAAAATTGTGAAGGTACTGCCTATGCCGACTTCACTGTCGAACCAGATACGTCCACCTATGGCTTCGCTGAGCTCTTGAATGATTGAGAGACCCATGCTGCTATCGCCTAAGCCCGGGATTGGTGCATAGTCGGCTGGTTCAACGCGCTGGAAGACTCGACCCAGGTCTTCAATCGGGATTCCCTCTCCAGCATCGGAAATCGTAAGCATGACAAATTCGGCATCCTCGGCTTCTTGGATGCGGGCGGCGATGATGATCTCCTCTCCCTCTGGTGAAGCTCCTATGGCGTTGTTAAGCAAGTGGGCTACGATCTGGACGATTACCCCCTCCTCTCCGATGATGGGGGGTATTTGATCGGGTAAATCCATACGCAAAGCGAGTTTCTTATCACGGAGTGCAGCGCTCGCCTTGGTCACTGCTTCCTCGATGCATTGGAGTAGATCGACGGGTTCAGGTGTCAAGCTGAGTTTACTAGTTTCGACGGCGGTAATCTGGAGCAAATTATCAGCTAAACCCTCCATCTTCTCGATTGCGCTTCGCACATGTTCGATAAAATTGCGTTGAGTGGCGCCTAACATACCAACAGTTTCACCCAGCAAGAGGTCGGTGTATTCGATGATGGAGGACATCGACTGGCGCAACTCCTTGGCAATGGAGGCGATGACCTCAATGTCCGGTAGGGAGCCTGGGTTTCGTCGATCGGCGCTGTCCATGCCGGCCTCTGCGGCGGCCAATCGGGCGCGGATCTCGTGTAATTCACGAATTGCCATTTGGTACTTATCGGGTTTCCGCTCAATTTCTTCAGGAGGCATGTTTAACATTCCTTCATGTACAGTTGCTTTCAGTCGTTCGATCTCAGCTTCAAGTACTTGGATTGTCTCTAAGGCCTCTTTTTGTGTCTCGAGCAAGGCGGATAGGTTTTCGCTCTGGTCTAGCCCCTGTGCATCAGGGTTAGGTTGTAACTGCGCCGTCAAATGAGCGATCGCCTGCTCAAGAGTGTCAATTCGACGCTGCGCTTCTGATAGAGTCTTATTTCTGGATACGGTCCGCTTGGTGGCCAACATTGCAGTGCGGGTTAATTGGAGGAGACGCTGAGCAAGATGGCTGGCGACCTGCTCCATGACGGCTTGGTCTTCGGCTCTCCAGGGGCGGCGAGTGTAGGGGGAGAGCAGCATTACCCCTCCCTGCACTTCTTCTTCAGCGATTAATGGAACCAATAGAGACGGGCCAATAGACTCAATGTTGAGCTTCGCCTGGAGGGTTTGCACATCAGGTGATTTGCTTCCAGCAGGGAGTCTCAGCGAGCGGTGACGGGTAAGTGCGGTGGTGATAACCGGACAATTCTTACTGTCAAGGGCGGCTCCAGGGAGGTGACGCTCCCGGATCAGGTCATATGCGGTGGCGATGGTAAATTGACCTGAAGGGTCTGGTGCAGTGAGCAGCAGGCATAACTCGGCTCTCATGCTTGCAGCCAAGCTTTTGACGATTGAGGTAGCCAGCTCCGAGGTTTTTTCAGCGTTGATTAAAGGGATAATTTCGGCCAGGATTTCGAAGCGGCTCAGCCCAAGGGCAGGTGAGCGTTTCATAGTAGCTTCCTGCGCTAGCGCCGATGAAACAGGTCGGGCGAGTGCCAGCGCGCGAGTCGCGGCCAGAGTGAAGAGAGGATAGGCCCCAAATTCAGCCCAGCGAACGAACCCGGCCAAGGAGCTATCTTTGGGACCCAGCGTCATATGTAACGCATATCCTGCCGTCAATAAACTAAACCCGCCCAGGCTTAGATACCAATATGGGGGGCGACGCATGATCATAGTGATGGCGGCGGAGAGAGCGACGAACAGCCCGGCTAGGCTCCAAGCGGCGTCGGCTAAGGTCGAGTTGAAAGGATTAACTATGCCATTTACGTAAAGTTCGACGAGGTTTCCGATCATACCCAACAGCCCCAATCCGAGAGCGATTAGCAGGGACAAATTACCGGGGCGATGGGGCTGAGTGGAGAGGAGAGCCCAGAAAAAGACCATAATTCCGGCCACACTTACAAACCGGTCCATTGGGGGAAGAAGCGGGTTTCCTTCCACAAGTAAAAGCCAAGCCATTCCGGCGATGGCCATTATCATCAGCCGTGCGGCTAAGAGACCACCGGCAGCGAGACACCAGCGATTGGAGAGCGGACTTTCGCCTTGAACTCGAAACATATGAGCTTGGCTGAAGAGCAGAGCGAGAGTCATGGCCAGCGTCAGGTGGTAGACCAAGCTGCCGGGGGTAGAAGTTAGGAGTGAGATGGCTTCTGAAAGGATCATGGCAGATAATGCCGGTGGATCTCGGTGCGCATTATAGCACGCCCTCCTGGGGTAGGCTTGTGGCTTCCCCGGCGGGCTCCTGGCTAAGAAGGGTTGCAAGGTGCGAGCCAACCCACCCGTCGCTGATTATGATGACTCACATATCCGTGCAGATCGTACTTGGCCCATCGATTGATTGAATGCCAGCAGATTTGTGTCAGCTTGATAAAGGTTGATGTGGGGGTGGTGTACAGGCTGGCGAGGCGTCGTCTTCTACCTCGCCTGGTGATGAAGTATATCTATCTTTTCCTGAATCTCCAGGGTTGGATTGTAGGCTCTCCATCGCCGGTAATCCGACTTCGACGGAACTGTCGCGGGCCAATTGAGTGGGCCGATAGCCCACCCAGCGAATGGCGACTATTCCGTACACTAAAGTGAGCCAGAATGTGATGCTCCGGTAAGCAACCGAGATCACCGCCGATGTGGCCAACGGCACCTGTAATGCTTTGAGGTAGAGGGTCATCGCACCCTCAACGAATCCAACACCAGAGGGTGTGACCGAGGCGATGGTAAACAGGTAACTCGTGCTGAAGCTGGCGATTAGAGTGTCGAGGTTGAAGGGGTAGTGGAAAGCCACCGAAACCAGGTACAGAATGGTTATCATTAAAGCTTTCTGGGTAAGGGAAAGTATTGCGGGAAGGATCAAGCCCGCCGGAGAGCTTCGGATGTGTTGAAGCCCCTCTGAGAAATCGTTAGCGAAGCCTTGCGAGCGGGAAAGGCTGATGAGTTCGCGGTGAAGAAACGGACGCAAAACCCGGTTGGCCAAACCGGTCAATGATAAAACCGCCTGTCCCAATCTTTCAGTTGATTGGATGCCAAGCAGGGTCAGCGTGATTAGCGCCACAGCAATCGATATGGCAAAAGCCGAGGCGGCAATCAGCACGGTATCTAGAACGTCGTGTTTGGCCATGATGGTCAATCCCAATGCCAACACCACCATGAAGCCGATATAGTCGTAGACCAAGAAAAGTATTACAGCCGTGGAGACTTTGGCCGCCGGTTTTCCACGTCGACGACCGTCGGTGATCAGGACTGCCAGAGCGCCAAGCCCGTAGCTGGGAGCTACGACGTTGATGAAATTGGCTACCGTTGTTAGCGGGATTAGGTGGCTGAGGCGTTCTCTCACGCCCACTAGACGGTAGGTGGATTGGAAGGCAGCGGCGATGTTCACCAACCAAACAAGTTGCACGCCGACAGCAGCCAGCATCCATCGCCAATCCCCCTGGCTGAGGACATGCAGGATAAGCTGCAATTCAGCGAGGTGAGTGAAGACAAAATATATCGCAAAGAGCAGAATGAGAGCATAAAAAAGCTTGCGCATGGTGGGATTGTCGCCTCAGCCGGACAGGTGATTGCTTTTTTCAGCAGACTCGATAAATAGCCAGGGAGATCTAATGTGAAACTTGCCTGGGTACAGGTTCCTCATAATACGGTGAGCTCCTTACCACTCCTGATGAATCACAGTGTTTCGGCTAAGGAAATGAAGCTGGCTGGAGTATTGAGCGCCAACCCGGTAATCGATCGGTCGATACGTTTTAACAGACCTGTCAGGACGTTTCCTGGACCCATTTCGAGGTAGGTTGTAATGCCGGTGTCAATCATGGCTTGGATCGACTCGGTCCATCGCACTCTGGATGTCAGTTGAGCGCTCAAGTCGCCCCGCACCAGGGAAGCGGAAATTAACGGTTCAGCGCTTACGTTTCCGATAGTTTGAATCCGCGGATTGAGGATGGGGGTTGTCTGTAAAACCTGGTTGAAATGCTCCTGGGCGAATTTCATGATGGGTGAGTGGGATGCGATGCTTACTGCCAAGCGCACCACTTTGCGGGCGCCATCCTTTACCAGGCGCTTGCTTACCGACGCGAGCGCGATTTGATCTCCGGAAATCACTACCTGACCGGGGCAATTGTCGTTAGCCACCCAGACAGAGCCCTCGCCTCTGGAGGAGATCCATCGGCAGGCTTCTTCCACCTTAGGGAGTTCCATGCCTATTACGGCTACCATTCCGCCCGGCTGGCGTTCCCCCGAAGCTTTCATCGCCTGACCCCGCTCTCGCACTAGGCGTAGTGCATCAGGAAATGTGAGCGCACCGGCGGCTACCAGAGCGCTGAACTCACCTAATGAGTGGCCAGCGGTGTAGGCAGGCTCGAATTCGGGGTAGCGATGCTGGAAAGCTCGCAGGACGGCGATTGAATGGGTGAGCAGTGCTGGTTGGGTATGCTGGGTATCGTTGAGTACTTCGGTTGTCCCTTCCCAGCACAATTCTGATATCGAATAGCCTAAAATAATATCCGCTTGCTTAAAGACCTCGACCGCGGCTCGGTCGGCTTCAGCTAATGCTCGACCCATGCCGACAACTTGAGAGCCCTGGCCGGGGAAAATGAAGGCGGTCTTCTGAGGGTCGAGGGACATTGGAATCAAACGGGCCATGCCAGTGCATGACCCAGGGGAATAATTATCCGCGCTCGATTTCGATCACTTCGCGTCCGGCGTAATGACCACAATTCAGGCAGACATAATGAGGGAGGTGCTTCTCACCGCAGTTTGTGCAGGTGATGAGATGGCGTATCTTAAGTGCGTCGTGGGTACGACGACGATCGCGTCGACCTCTTGAAATCTTTCTCTTTGGTAGTGGTGGCATTGTTCCACACCTCACATATTGCACATAACATGACCTGCCCACTGGGCAGGGGTTAACATTATAGCAGGCAGCCCATGTGTGTCAAGGCATCGAATTGCGTCATAAATAATCTAACTTTGAGTATATACGTTGCTTCATTGAGAATCTAACCCAACATATCAAAATTAGTCGGGGAAGGTCTCAATGACAAAGCAAGGCAAACAAGAACTGCTCAAAGCAGTCCGACCAAGA
>JAUWHR010000056.1 GCA_030605795.1 Anaerolineae bacterium
TTTTTTTTTTTTTTTAATTTTCTGTTGTCCACTCAACTAAAAATGGAAACCGGCTATATTTTGAGGGTTTTTGGGGGGGGGGGGGGCGGCGCCCCCACGCCCACATATACCCCTCTCCACTCCTCGAGGGTAGTTTTTCCAGTACCCTCTGTGTTGAATTAAGTGAAATTACGAAAAACTTCTGAAGTCTGAACGACTGTAGAAGCTTTTTCATCCTCGAATTAGGGTTTGCTTGGTAGCGTTTACTTATTTAGTTCGGCCTCGATGATCTGGATAAAAACTTCCAAAGGCTGAGCGCCGACTACAGGAATGCCGTTGATCAGGAATGAGGGCGTGCCATTGATGCCCATTGAACGAGCGTAGGTGTAGTCGGCTTCCACCTGATAGGTAAAGCGCCCGCTGTCGATACATTCGCTGAGCGCCTCGGTGTTTAATCCTAGCTCTTCAGCATACTGCAAGTAAGCCGAACGCCCCATTGCTAGGTCTCCGGTGAAGAGCAGGTCGTGGTACTCCCAATACTTGCCTTGTTCACCAGCACAGAGCGACGCCAGGGCAGCCTCAAAACCCCCGACTACAGGGAAGTTGCGATAAATGAATCGGATCTGATCTGGGTATGTATCAAGCAGTTGGTTGAAGGTCTCCAGATGGAACTTACGACAATAACCACAGGTGAAGTCGCTGAACTCAATGATGGTGATAGGTGCATCTGGCGGTCCGAGTTCAGGCTGGTTCGCACTCTGGGTTTCCCCGCAATGGGCCTGGCGGCCCCAAAACAGGAACCCAGATCCAAGGCCTACAGCGAAGGATAGCAGGAGCAGCGTGGCAGTAATGTATCTGCGCTTGAAACGCTTGCCACTTTGATCTTTGGGCCTATCAGACGGGGTTTCAGGGTTCAGAGGTTGTTTGGCCTGGTTAGTCATGGCGGGGATTATAGCATAGTCGATTGGCTTATTCCGGCTTGACAGCAGCAGAATGTATCCTAAAGTAAAATTAGACTGACCGGTTAGTCTAAAATATCTCCAAAACCTGACCTGAGTGCTGAACGGCGAGAGCAGATCCTCGACGCCGCTGAGAAGGCCTTCACCCGTCTGGGTTTCAGCAAGGCTATGATAGATGACATCGTAGCTGAATCCGGGGTATCCAAGGGCGCCATCTATTTGTATTACAAGAGCAAGGACGCCATTATCGCCGCGCTGCTCTGGTTTATTGATCCCGAATGGGTGGATTGGGTAACTTAGCTGATATGTTGGTGATGGTCCTCTTGGACGGTTTTTATAGACGGGAGTCGTAGATGGCGACGGTATTTATGAAGTGGCTCGAGATGCGGCCACAGAATTATGACCGGGGAATCCGCCTGCTCACGCTCGGCCGGCTGGAGCTGCTTCAGGCGCAGATCGCTGATCGTTTAGTAGGTGAAGGGATGCGGGTCCTGGAGATCGGCTGCGGCACATGCGCACTGGCAATCGCCATGGCGGAAAAAGGGGCGCAGGTGATGGCCATCGACCTCTCACCAACTATGCTAGCGGAGGCTGAACGAAGGATCAATCAAGTTGGGCTTGAGGAACGAATCAACCTCAAGCTGATGGACGCGTCCTTGATTGGCGATCAATTCGAGGCGGGTTCCTTCGATTTGGTGGTGAGCAGCTTGGCTTTTAGTGAAATGGCCCCGCAGGCCCGGGTATACGTTCTCCAGGAATGTCTTCGCCTGCTGGTTTCTGATGGCAAGTTAGCGATCCTCGACGAAACGCTCCCCGAACGTTTTATAGCTCGGCTGATGGTCGGCGTAATTCGCTTGCCATTGCGTCTACTCACTTGGTTTCTAACCCGGACGACCACCCACCACTTGCAAGATTTCGAATCCATGCTCTCGAACGCTGGCTTCTCTGAAGAAGTCGTGATCTCACACCTCGGTGGGAGTCTGCAGCTCATCATTGCTTCCCCAGCTGACAAGGTGGCCAGCTATATGCTGCCAGCGACTGTGCTGGGTCGCTTAAGACATCGTACGACTCTACGCACCCTGCTCCTCGATCTTTGGGCTACCTTCTTCAGAATCCTGCCACCCTACCCGAAGGTCAACCCCGGGTTATATGTTGTCGGCCAACCGGACCCGGATTCGCCCGTGCTTATCACTGGGAACTTCGAGTTGACGGTCCGCCGCTTGGTACGAGCGACCGACAACCGGATGGATGCTTGGGTTTTGGTGGTCGACTCTGCTGGGATCAACGTGTGGTGCGCTGCCGGGGGTGGCTTCTTCACCGCCGAGAAGGTGATCGGCGCTCTGCGGGTGAGCGACCTGGAGGGTGTCGTAGGTCATAGAGCCTTGATACTCCCCCAACTGTGCGCCAATGGCGTCGACGGCTGGCGTATTCGCCAGGAAACCGGCTGGGATGTGAATTGGGGACCAGTTCGAGCGGAGGATATACCGGATTACGTGGTTTCTGGCGGGGTCAAGACCGACGCCATGCGTTGGGTGCAGTTCCCAATCAAGGACCGCCTTGAGATGGTGACGGTTACTCTCGGTTTCTACAGTTTGTTGATCATGCTTCCTGTTGCTATCTTCTGGCGAACTTTATTCTGGCCGATATTGTTAAGTTTGGTTGGTCTTTCATATTTCTACGCAGTTGTACTTCCCTGGTTGCCGGGACGGGATGGTCTGGCAAAGAGCGTTCCACTAACCCTGATCTCTTTGGTGGGTCTGCTGGTTTACATCGTAGTTTGGGACCACTTGCTCGGACAACACATATTCAACTGGGTGCTGGGTCTCACAGCGCTATCGGTTTTCACCGCGGCTGAGCTGCAGGGGATGTCGCCCCTGATGCGAGGCGAGCAGGGTAATTGGGGCTGGGAGGCAGTAATCGGTGCAGCGCTGGGTTTGACTTATTGGTTGGTCCCCTACGCCTTGGGGTGGAGGTGAGACGATGTCCAAGTCGCCGACGATGCAGTCCCTAATGAAGGAACACTGGGAGCTCGCTCGCACGCTGCGGCGGTTGGAAATCCACTTTGATTCCGAGCGCTGCCGTGGCGTCTGGCAATGCTATGAGGTCTGTCCAGTAGGCAATTGGGCGCCGAACTATAATCGCATGGTTGCGACCTTTCGAAATGGCAAGCAGTGCATTGCCTGTGGTGCTTGTGTATTGCAGTGCCCTGAGAGAGCCATCGAACTGAGGATTCCCAATGCATGAGCCTATTCACCAGGTGAAACCGCCGCGAGGCTTGAGTCGCCTGCTCTACCGTCTTCCGATCTTGCTCTATCAAGCCGGCTTGGGATGGCTGTTTGGGAAGCGCTTCCTGCTACTGACACATACGGGACGGGTCAGTGGTCTACCCCGCCAGGTAGTGTTGGAAGTCATTCGCTACGACGAACACAGCGAATCTTATTACGTGGTTTCGGCTTTTGGGGAGCAAGCTGATTGGTTTCGCAACATTCAATTGACGCCGGAAGTGGGGATCACGATCGGTCGCCGTTGCATGGGCGCCTTGGCATTAACTCTTCCGCAGGAGGATGCGGAGTGGGAATTGCTTGACTACGCCTGTCGTTCCCCTCTCGCCGCCCGTTTGTTACCTAGCCTGATAGGTTATCATGTGGATGGTTCGGAAGAGGGATACCGGGCTTTGGCTCGTCAACTTAAGATAGTCCGTTTTTCCCCTCATGGGATGTAGCATTCTCTGAGGAGACGGAGTAGTGCCAATTTAGAGGAGGTCATCATGTTGGCGCTGGTGTTGAGCGGAGCAGGAAATTTTGGCCCTATGCAGGTCGGCGCACTGGAGGTGTTGCTGGAGGAGGGGTTTCACCCGGAGATCGTAGTGGGCACTTCGGCAGGAGCGCTGAACGCGGTCTTTTTCGCCTCTGATCCGACGCCAACTGGGCTGAGCCAGTTGGCGGACGCGTGGCGGGCGGTAGGAGAGAATGAGGTAGGAATGCCAAGTCTGTTCTCCGGCGTACGACGCCTGATCACCATGCAAGACGGCCTGATCGATAGCCATTCGTTGGCTGAATTACTTCGGGAGCAACTTCCGTTTGGGGTGGAAACATTTGGCCAATTGGCAGCTAAACAGGGTGTACGTGCCTACACGGTAGCCATCTGCATGGAGACGGGTCGATTGGTAGTCTTCGGTGATCACGAGGATGATCGGGTGTTGGATGGTATTATGGCAAGCACAGCCATTCCGCCGTATTTTCCCCCGTGGGAGAGGGGTGGACGGCATTACCTAGACGGTGGTGTTCTTTCAAAGCTCCCGGTTCGCGTTGCTTTCGAGAGGGGCGCTACAGAGGTGGTTGCTATCGACATCAGTAATACCCATGGCACCCTCGAGGGTGCCCGTGGCATGATCGGCATCGGCAGCTATTCACTTTCGTTAATCATGGAACATCAAACTGAGACCGAGATCGAGTGGGTGACAGCTGCTGGAATCCCAATCTATCGTATCAGACTAGCGGTCCCATCGGATATGTCGTTCTGGGACTTCAGTCAGCCGGACCGCTTGATAAGTCGTGGGCGGGAATTGGCGCGGAACAGGTTGGATTCCGAGCCGCTGAGGCTCCACCCAACTTGGCGGCTACGGCTCAGTCGTGCAGCGGCCAGGCTTAGGATATGATTTAGCTGTTTATAAAGAAGAGGTTAGAGAAATGCCGACGATGACCCGGCGGGGTTCCGGCGTTGGTTGGCTAATTAAATAATCCCCCCTACGAATATGCCGCTACAAACAACCCCTGGGTCGTCGGCACGCTGGTTAAACTATACCTATGCCCGTTGGGAGGGCTGCTGGGGTTGCTGAGTAAAGCAGCCATCGCGCATCGCCAGGTCGGTTTAGAGTGCAAGGGTTGCGTGATTTGCACACGCTCTTGTCCAACGGGCGGCTTACAGCCTTCTCCGACTGAGACGGGAATCGAAGGCTTATGGACGCCGGTCTTGCTCTACAGGTTAGGTTACTGTGATTATTCCTGCAACGCCTGCGGACAGAGTTGCCCGGTAGGGGCGATCCCACCCCTTAGCCTTGAGGGGAAAGGGATTTATTTCCTAGCGAGCTGAAGCGGGTAATAATTCGGGAGGCTATTGCAGTTCCGAAAGCAGGCCGGTATAATGCTGTTGACTAGGGCGGTTAGCTCAGTTGGTTAGAGCATCGCGTTGACATCGCGGAGGCCGTTGGTTCGAGTCCAATACCGCCCACTCGTAAAGCCGGCATTTTATTATGCTGGCCTAATTTTTCTTTCCGGCGAACGACAGGCTCTCAATTGGATGTATGTTTTAGATAAGCCTAAGATACGTTGTAGCAAGTAGATGTCTGAGTATGTTACGACACATACACCATGGTAATCGTCAGTGACCCGAATGACTTGAGAACGCGTATCGTATGACGCTCGACGGAAGTTGTCATAGGGTAGATCAAGTCGTTCCATCCACCACTGTATTAATTGCTTCTCTCTATCTCTGACCGCTTCAATTAAATGAAGACGACAAGATAAACGTTGTTCTTCTATGTCGTATAATCGTTTAAGAGCCCATATAAAGAACTTTATAATGTCGGGGTTCATACTTCCCAATCGAACTGCACTACCAGTTTTTGAGCCGTCACCCAAGTACAGCATTGCGAGGGCTAATTCATCCACGCTTAGATCACCAGATAGACTTGTAGCAATTCTCACACCGACCTGGTAAGCCTGCTCACGAGCTCGCTGGTACCGCTCGCGATTAATTGGGCAAAGCGCGGGCGGCGAAGGTTGCTTGGTTGGCTCGCAATCGCTCCTGCAAGCGTGCTTCCTGCTCCGGGGTTAAAGAAATAGCTTTCAACCAAGAAGACAGAGTGCTTTTGCTGATTCCGGTGAGAGCGGAAATTTCGTTGTAGGATAGTCCTTGCTCGCGGCGTATTGTCTCGGCCAGCAGACGTTTCTCAGATTTTGCCCGCATACTGTCCCCCTGTATGTCATATACCTGAAATATAGAACATAAGTTCATATTTTTCAAGTATGAGACGGCGATAGCGTTGACATCTGGAGTAGGTTCGATATAATGTAACAAATATTGGAATAGAAGACGCGACGACCGGGACGAGTAGCCGATTAACAAAGCCAACAGGGAGAGGGGATCAATGACTGAGAGTCTCCTTTGTAATCTGCCCGGTGAAAACCCCCCGCGAGCGTGACCTGGAAAGGTCCATCGATTACGACACAGGACCGAGTAAGGCGAACGGTTCAGCCCCGTTATAAGCTGTCAGAGATGGCTGGCTGCACCAGCTGATCTGGGTGGAACCGCGTGGGCCGTAGCTCTCGCCCCAGAGGGGTGAGAGCTAGTTGCGTTAAGCGGCGAACGCGCGGCCGGAGGGAGGTGCAAGGATGGCTATAGGTAAGAAGGAAAGGTACGAAGAGTCGGAGCTTTATCACATTCGACATTCGACGGCGCACGTTATGGCCCAGGCGGTGATGGAGATGTTTCCTGGTGAAGCCAAGATCGCCATCGGTCCGCCGATTGAGGATGGTTTTTACTACGATTTCGACCTCCCTCGTCCGCTGATCCCTGAGGATCTTGAGATGATCGAACACCGTATGCGTGAGATCATCTCCGGGGACCATCACTTTGAGCGAAGAGAGCTGTCGGGGAATGAGGCGCGAACAATATTCGCCGACCAGCCCTACAAAATCGAACTGATCGACGGGTTGGAGCAAGGGGGTATGGACGAGTATGGCGAGTCGATCGAGGAGATGCCAGAAATTTCAATATATACCCATGACACATTCACCGATCTGTGCCGTGGGCCGCATGTTGAGCATACGGGCCAGATCAATACGGATGCCATAAAGCTGCTCAATGTTGCCGGGGCATACTGGCGAGGCGACGAGAAGCGCCCGATGCTTCAACGCATTTATGGCACAGCGTGGAAGACGGTTGATGAGCTCGAGCAGTACCTTTGGAGGCTCGAGGAGGCTCGCAAGCGTGATCACCGACGCTTGGGGAAGGAACTTGACTTATTCAGCATCAGCGAGGCGGTTGGCCCGGGTTTGATTCTCTGGCATCCAAAAGGTGGTATGGTCCGAAAGATCGTAGAGGATTACTGTCGTGAGCAGCATTTGGAGGGAGGCTATGAGTTCGTCTACTCGCCCCACATCGGTAAATTAAGCCTGTGGGAGAAGAGCGGTCATCTAGACTGGTACCAGGAGGGCATGTTTGCACCCCTGGACATTGAGGGTCAGCAATACTACATAAAGCCGATGAACTGTCCCTTCCACATGGAAATCTTCAAGAGCCGCACGCGCTCCTACAGAGATTTGCCCATTCGATACGCCGAGTGGGGTACGGTATACCGCTACGAACGGAGCGGAGTGCTGCATGGCTTGCTAAGAGTGCGTGGCTTCACGCAGGACGACGCTCACCTATTCTGCCGGCCGGATCAGATGCCGGAGGAAATTGACCGTGTCCTGGAGTTCAGCCTGCATATCCTGCGCGCCTTCGGTTTTGAGGACTTCCAGGCTTACCTCTCTACGCGCAACCCGGAGAAAGCCATCGGCGCAGCCGATGAATGGAACGCGCCCACAGAAGCGCTGCGCATGTCGCTTGAACGATCGGAGATACCTTACAAAGTCGATGAGGGCGAAGCGACCTTCTATGGCCCCAAGATCGACTTGAAGCTTCGTGATGTCCTTAATCGGGAGTGGCAGTTGACCACGATCCAATTTGATTTCACCTTGCCAGAGCGCTTCGACCTCAGCTATGTTGGCCGGGATGGCCAAGAACATCGTCCTTATGTGATTCACCGGGCGTTGGTGGGATCGATGGAGCGCTTTATGGGTGTGCTGATCGAGCATTATGCTGGTGCTTTCCCGGTGTGGCTGGCGCCGGTGCAGGTGGTGCTCATCCCGATTGCCGACCGTCACGTCGAGTACGCCAACTCTGTGGCGGAGCGATTGAGGGAATCAGACCTGCGGGTGGAAGTCGATATACGCAGTGAGCGGATGAACGCTAAGATTCGTGATGCTCAACTCCAGAAGGTGCCGTACATGTTGGTGGTTGGGGATCGGGAGGTGAAGGCGAACGCCGTCGCGGTACGATTGCGCTCGGAGGAAGACCTCGGTGATATGCCGGTGGAGAAATTCCTCGAGCGCACCCAAGCTGACATCGAAGCTCGTTGCTAGCTGCGTTATGGCCTGGTCGTAAAGACCTCCGTTGCTTAATAAACAACGGAGGTCTCTGTTGTAGATTGCGGTGGAGCTTGACCCTGACTGATCTGTACAGTTTTTCTACTTTGATAATGTGTGCAAGATACTTGCTTAGCTACAATTCAGCCACCTATTACAGAATGTAAAGTGGAATGAATACTGGCTGATGGCAGGTATATAAATGGAAAATCCGTAGAATAAGGCTTCTTTGGACTCGTGTAATATCGCTGACAGAGTGGGATGGCATGACTATAATAAGAGGCCTATAGTGTTGTGGAAGGATAGATTGGGGAACGAATATGTTGAAAAGGTTTGGTGGGGTTGTCTTGGGTGTGCTGTTCCTTATAGCCGCGACCACGCTAACTGAGGCTACAACCTCCAACATGCAATCGGGGATGATTTGTCCACCTAGGCTTCAGCTCCGGTACCCTCGGCGCTGCTCGAATGGTGGCGCGCGAGAAGAGCTGACTGAGATAGCGGTGCAGGGGCTGTACCCCAAAAGGCCATTGCCGACTGAAGGTATAGATCCTTCGCTTGGAATTGTGCCATTTACCTATCTAAGGTCTGGAAGTGAGGATGGCACACCTGTGTACAGCAGCTATCAGGATGCCCTGCGAGGGCAGAATCCGGTCTGGACGGTCGAACCAGGTTTTGTCTTCTTCTCCTGGATCGATCGCTTCGAGGAGGATCGCAAGGTCATCTACATGATCGCCCCAGGCATTTTCATCCGGAGCGGGGGACTTAGTCGCATCTCTCTGACCTATTTCCATGGCGTGGCTTTACGTCGCACTCCGCACCGGCCCTTTGCTTGGGTGCTGAATAGGGTACAAACCTCCACTGCCCCCGGCTTTGGCCAAACCCTGACCGGTCGTTGGGTAAATCGCTATGATACAGTTTGGATTTATGATGTTGTGCGGGTTGGTAATCTGGATTGGTATAAGGTGGGACAAAACGAGTGGATCGAGCAACGACTACTTGCGGTTGTAGAACCTGATCCAACGCGACCGGAAGGGGTTGACGACGACCGATGGATATCGATCAACCTTTATGAGCAGACCCTTATGGTATATGAGGGGGGACAATTAGTCTATGCCACAATAGTATCAAGTGGATTAAAAGGTTGGTGGACCCAACCTGGTGTGTTTCAGGTGTACTCAAAATTAGAAGGTGATCGGATGATGGGCGCCTTTGAGGCTGACCGTTCGGATTTCTATTATCTAGAAGATGTGCCCTGGAACCTGTATTACGATAAAGCACGCGCTCTGCATGGCACCTACTGGCACAACGGCTTTGGCTACCCTCGCTCTCATGGTTGTGTGAATCTCGCACTAATTGACGCGCATTGGCTCTACAATTGGACTGAGGAGGGTACCTGGGTGTATATCTTTGACCCAACAGGGGAGACACCGACCGATCCTTCACAATTCAGTGTTGGTGGGGCGTGAGTTGGTTCTTTTGAAAGCAAATAGATTCTCGAAGCTCTGCTTTTGCCCTCGAAACCGTGGTCAATCCATGTTCCACTTCCTTGAAATATTCCTTCGAGTGTATTGAAGTACTATGCTTTGTACTTGCGCACTCCAGAAGGTAAACGATTTTATGGGGATAATGCCACAGCGCGGTTGAATTGATCATCAAAACAGCTAAAAATACCCCGGAATATCTCCGAGGCGGTTCCCGCGTTATTAGGACCATAGTACTCTGCTCAGCGACTTCGGCCGAATCTACAATAAAGTCAGGTGAAGACCGGAACGTTCAAATATTAATGGAGAAGTGGTGTTATGTATGCTGACAATGAGCTACTCTTTCCTCCTTATGTAGTCCCGCGTCTATGCCACTCACGGGGCGAGGCATGGCAGAAGTTAGTTGATAAGGTCTCCCGACTGCCTCAAGACGATCCAGAAAGCCTAGCGTTTTCGTTGATGATGATCTATCTTGATGGTTGTCTTAGGTGCGAGACAGACTCTTACCGGGCGATGCGTGGTTGTACCGCCTGCTCCCGACAGACCTTGCGGCGGTTCAAGGGTTCAGACCAAGAATTAATGGAGCGCTATCGGGTTGCTCTCGAAGAAGTCCAAACTCATCTTAGGGCAGAGCCGGTCGAGCATATACTGGAGCGAGCTCCTTCCGCTAAGGCAGCCTAACCGAATTTTTTTGGATTAACCCTGTGTATAAATAGGGCGCCATCCGGCGCCCTATTTTATTCCTCTGCTCGATCACGACCTCCTTAAAATATGTGTGACTCCACTGAAAAAAGGTCAACCGCGAGAAGGGAACCGGTATATGTGGGGGTGCGGGCGCAGCCCGCACCCCCACATATACCCCTCCCCGCTACTCGAGGGTAGTTTTTTCAGTGCACTCATGTGTTAAACTCATTGGGTCCCCGGGTGCAGGATAGTGGGGAGACCGGTTTCTTTATGGCTCGCGGTCAAGAGGAGGGGTATCATGCTTTTAAGCATTGGCTGTATAACCGAGGGGCCTGCTCTATGTGGTGTGAAGCACCAAGGATGCGATACTAGACGAGAGCCATACAGGGCAAAATATCTTCGGTACATTTATTTCTTACGCCTATACCTGTGAAGCAAAGATCGGTTTCAAGGATTGCGAGGTCGTGCCAGACACAATTTGGGAGAAAGCTGCAGAGACCTTTAATTGGGATCAAGTTGTGTAAGATTATTGAGGTTCTTATTGGTTAGAATAATGGGCACGCATTGATACAAGGAGGAATGGTTAATGTCTGACTATGACGTCGTTGTCATTGGGACCGGACCGGGGGGGTATGTATGTGCGATCCGCGCTGCCCAATTAGGGAAGAAGGTTGCTATTGTGGAGCGGGAGTGGCTGGGAGGGGTATGTCTGAATGTCGGTTGCATCCCCTCTAAGGCGTTGCTTAAGAACGCCGAAGTAGCTCACACTTTGCGTAAGCGAGGGAAGGAGTTCGGTTTTGAAGTCCAGGGCCTGAAGCTGGATTATGGCGCTGCGGTTAAGCGAAGCCGACGCATAGCCAATCGCCTGGCGAAGGGCGTGGGTTTCCTCCTGAGGAAAAATAAGATCGATATCCACATAGGAACAGCCAAATTTATTGATACTAACAGGCTTACCGCGACCGGAGAAGACGGCGCAACCACTACACTTCAAGCGAAGAATATCGTTATCGCCACCGGCGCTTCGCCGATGATGATCCCTGGCGTAGAGATCGATGGCCAGCGGGTGGTCACTTATCGGGAGGCGATTTTGCAGGAGCGACTCCCGAAGTCGGTGGTGATAATTGGGGCTGGGGCTATCGGGCTCGAGTTCGCCACGATTTGGAACAGCTACGGGGTTGAGGTCACCATCATAGAGATGTTGCCCCGCATCGCTCCGTTGGAGGATGAAGAGATCAGTGTGGAATTGACTAAGGCTTTCACCAAGCGGGGGATTCAGGTGCTGGCAGGAACCAAAGTTGAAGGAATTGAGGTGATAGGGCCCGGGGTTAAGGTCAAGGTAACCAGCCCAAATGGCGATCAAGTATTGGATGCCGAGCAGGCGTTGGCGGCCATCGGTTTCACGCCCAACACCGCTGGGCTGGGTTTGGAAGCAGTCGGGGTGGCGCTTAGCGAGAAGGGCTTGGTTGAGATTGATGAGCGCATGGCGACGAATGTCCCTAGCGTTTGGGCTATCGGCGATGTTACGGGCAAGCTGATGTTGGCGCATGTCGCCTCGGCGATGGGAATTGTCTGCGCCGAGAACATCGCTGGCGTCGAGACAGTGACTCTGGATTACGATATGATGCCGCGTGGGATATACTGTCAGCCGCAGGTTGCTTCCTTTGGGCTGACGGAGACGCAGGCGCGCGAGCGCGACTACAAGGTGAAAGTTGGTCGCTTTCCCTTCCAAGCCAACGGGAAGGCGCTCGGTCTAGGTGACTATGGAGGCTGGGTCAAGTTGGTGATCGACGCTGAATGTGGTGAGATACTTGGCGGTCATCTGATAGGTCCTGAAGTGACCGAGTTGTTGCCGGAGCTCACTCTGGCGCAGATGATGGAGCTAACCGCGAACGAAATCGCACATAACATACACGCCCACCCCACACTAGGTGAGGTGTTGATGGAGGCTGCTCACGACGCTGAAGGGCAGGCGATACATATCTGAGCTTCACACTTTTCGGACTTCCGAAGTCCGAAGGTCAAAAGTATACTAAGAGTATCCCTGCGTACCAGCAAAGGAGAGATGTGATGCTCGATCAGGACGAGGTGACCGGGGTCAAAGAACGACACAAGGAGCTGATTCTCGCCAAACCGAACGTGGTTGGGGTTGGCACTGGTTTCAAAGAAACTCGGGGACGTACGACCGATAAGTTGTGCGTGGTGGCCATGGTGCGGCAAAAAGTGCCCAGGGCAGGACTGCGTCCGGTTTCACTTGTGCCTTCTGAGCTGGATGGTGTGAGGACCGATGTAATACAGGTGGGCGAACTCCGGGCGTTACCAGCCCGCACCGACCGCATGCGACCGGTTCCGAGCGGCGTCAGCTTGGGTCACTATAAAGTAACGGCAGGTACGTTGGGATGCATCGTCCGTGATCAAGCAACCGGTACCCGGCTTATCCTCTCCAACAACCACATCCTGGCCAACAGCAACGATGCTAAGCTGGGTGATCCGATCCTCCAGCCAGGACCGTTAGATGGGGGTCGAGTGGCGAGGGACATGGTCGCCACACTCGAGCGTTTTTGCGCCATACAGTTCTCCACCGAGCCGGCGACCTGTGACTTGGCGAGCGGTTACGCCAGTGTGGGCAACGAACTGGCAAAGTTAATCGGATCGAAGCACCGGGTAATAGCTTACCGGAGCGACCCGGAGGCCTCTAATCGAGTGGACGCGGCTTCTGCCCGTCCGGTTGATGGTGTCGAAGTCTTGGATGAGATACTAGACATTGGGGTTGTTGGTGGTACAGCGCCGGCCTGGCTTGGTATGCTGGTGCGAAAGTCTGGTCGTACGACTGGCTTCACCACTGGTCAAATTATCGTCCTCGAAGCCACCGTTATTATCAAGTACGGGGATCGTTCCGCCCGTTTCGAGGGTCAGATCGTGACCGGTTCGATGTCTAAGCCTGGAGACTCCGGTTCATTACTGGTGGCAGGCGACTCCCTGCTCGCCGTTGGGCTGCTGTTTGCTGGTTCAGAGCAGGCCACGATCTACAATCCAATTCAGGATGTGCTCGACAACTTGGAGGCGGTGATGTGAGTGAGGCAGACACCTCGGGAACCGACATGCAGGCTGATTACCAGAGAGCTCGAGCGGTCAAGGACAACTACGAAGCGCAATTAATGGCGAAGGCTAATGTGGTCGGCGTGGGGATCGGCATGCGTATGCGGGGCGGTGAGCCGGTGGGTGAGGTATCGCTGGTGGTGATGGTTACTCACAAGCTGCCGCGGTCGCAACTTGCCCCTGAGGACATCGTTCCGGGCGAGATTGAGGGCGTATCAGTGGATGTTCAGGAAGTGGGGGAGTTTGAAGCTCTTGGATAGGTCAGTTCAGGGAAAACACATTTACCTACGTAGATATTGAAGGAAGGTTCCGTTTGCAGTGGCTATGGCATAACCTCCCCGCGAGCTCAAAGCTCGCGGGGAGGTTATGCCCTCTCTATAACTTATAGGCGAGAAAGACATCAAGAGGATGCGTTAAGGACGATGTATGGCATGAAACAGTTGCTAATTCTTATAGTGTGATGCTGGCGGGTCACAGACCCGCCAAGGGCGAGGAATTGGTCTAACCTCCCCGCGTGCTATGAGCACGCGGGGAGGTGTTTATGCCCTCTCTACTGCCTATAGGCGAGTAGGACATCACATGGGTGGGTTAAAGACGATGTATAGCATGAAACAGTTGGCAATTCTTATGGTGTGACGCTGGCGGGTCACAGACCCGCCAAGAGCGAGGAAGTGGTTTAACCTCCCCGCGAGCTTTGAGCTCGCGGGGAGGTGTTTATATCCTCTCCACAACCCAGAGGTGAGATAATCCGAAGACGCACAGGGGAGTGCGTTCGAGGAAGTGTAGGATCGCTCGTATAGCGCGACCGAGCGTCGGCCAGCGGGCGATGATGTTGTCGTAAGCGCCAAAAATCACTGTACGTTGTACAACTCGCACTGGCAGTCCATCTAGGAGGCGCTTTAGGTCGCGTTGGAAGTATGCCCGTACGTGGGGCGCCAATCGGTTCCGAAGTCTGCCCGGCAGGTAATTAACCAGAGGGATGTTTCCGAAGTAGTAGCGGTTCCGCCAATATATGCCGTGAGTCTCAAATGGGTAGCCGAGATTGGGGACGAAGAGCACCAGTCGGCCGCCTGGTTGGCCTGTAGCGGGGTCGGGCCGGCGCAACACGCGTACAATCTCCTGTATAGCTGCACGGTCGTCACCCACATGCTCGAGCACTTCATGAGAGAGCACCAAATTAAAAGTATCGGAGGGGTAGGGTAAATGCTCCCCCGCAGCGCACACCACTCGTAGTTGATGTCCTGCTTTGACCGCCCGTTCCATATCGTATTCCAAGCCGAAGGCGCACGTTGCCCCCTGCGCCAGGTGCTCGAGATACGCGCCCACACCGCAGCCGTTATCCAGCACCCAACCGCTCGCGCATGGTCCTGCAGCTTGTTGAATCATTCGTAGGCGTCGTTCCTGGCCGGCCCGCCAGACATAGGAGGGCTCTCCACGCAGGGCAGCCTTCTTCAGGTCATGATTCATGGGAGGTCAATGTCCTTCATCCCCAGACGATTGAGCGCCAGACCAAGAGCGGCAGCGGTGGCCATTTGGCTGAACTTACCGTCGGTCCAACGCTGTTGCACCTCCTCCAAAGATAGCCAAATCACCTCCTGCTCCTCCAAATCCCCTGGGTCTGGCTCGACGACCTGCTGGCAGCCAGTGGCCAGGTACAAGTGAGCCCTGCCTGTACCTCGGTTTCCGCTGATCACGTACGATCCCAGTTCAAACCACGCCTCAGCCTGGCAGCCGGTCTCTTCGAGCAGTTCGCGCTGCGCCGTGATGATGACATCTTCGTCCGGTTCGATGTAGCCGGCCGGCGGTTGCATGTCAACTGCCCCGACGCCGTGTTTGTAGCAGCGGATCAGTCCTATCTCGCACCCAGATCGGACGGGAACGATCATGACGAAATCGGGCTGCTCCAAGCGCAGATAGTCGTTCACCACTCTCCCGTCGGGCAGTTCGACTTTTTCGCTGTAGACGCGCAGCCAGGGAGTACAGTCGAGAAGCAACTTGGTGTGGAGGGTTTTCCAGGGTTTCAGATCGGGCATCGTGGGGTTGTCTCTGGTTAGCCAGCACAGGCATTATGCTGGTAGAAGGTCTGGTAAGTCTATCATACCTATTATTGAGAATTCCCTCCGGATCCTGCCCTCGAACTCGTTCCCTCAATTACTCGAGTGATTTTCCGTTCTTGCTTGAGAGGCAGATTGAGAATGTACTCGTAGCAGCGCAGTGCATAAAAGGCAGATTACAACTCCATTGAGTAATGCTCATGGAGGTGAGAACCAGCCGCGAAGCGCGTAGTAGACCAACGCCATGCCCTCCCGCATCGCTAATCGGCTAGCTTCCAGGGCATCTTTATCGGGTAGAAACACCCAGCGATCAGCGAGGAAACCCTCGGAGTGCTGCGTCGAGGAGGAGGGTATGGGATTCAATCCCTGACCGATGAAGGTCGCCATGGCGCGGCGCATGTGGGTTGGTGAGGTCACCAGAATGAAACGTTCAATCCCGTGGGCATCAAGCAGCGAGCGAAGGTTCAACGCCTGCTCGAAGGTGTTTCGTGAGGAGGACTCTAGCAAAATTCGATCTGCCGGCATACCTATGTCTATCAACACTTCTCTCATGGGTATGCTTTCCGGGGTTAATGCTCCGGCACGTTCGTTCATCCCCCCGGATACAATAACCCACGGTTCGTCCAGGTTTTTATAAAGGCGTGCCCCTTCCCACACGCGCAATATACCAGGGTTGCTCAGCGCATCCATCTCCTGCCCGTCTGATCGCAGGGTGGAACTGCCGCCGCCGAGGACGACAATCGCCTCTATCCCCTCCACCTCAATAGGGCTAGCCTGGGTTGCGTAGCCGTGGCTGAGAGTTGCTTCCAGCGCGTTAGAGCATAATGGTGTGCTCAGTATCCAGTACAGTGCAGCCAGCAAGGTGAGCCAACGCCTGCCCCATTTGGCTGCCGCGCCCCGGAAATAAAGCAGCGTGAGCCCGACAATCAGGCCAAACATCAGGAAGGTGATCGAGCCTGGAATGAAGAAACTTTTTACGACCTCGGCGGTTGAATTCATAACGTTTAATCTCGCTGGCGTTGAAGGGACATTATAAGGGATTGCGTAACGCAAACTTCGTTTTGTGCGTCATCGCATCTCTGCTTAGTTCGATTACATCTGCTTTCCTAGTGGGATGACAGCTCTTGGAATGTATGGTGTTTGGTTGTCCTGAGATCCAAGGTAGAGATGCAACTTCTTGACTACAAAGCAGAAGCAGGGCGTTGGTGGTATTTCTATAGCTTCCGCCTCCTTAGGGTCATCGAAACGTGCCAGCGTCACATGTGGTTGTAGTTCCTGGCCATGCTCGCCTTGGTAGATGGGGTAATCGGGGAAAGCTGTTGTCAACCGTTGGTGAAGTTCCCTGAGCATTTCGGAGTTGGATGGTTCGAGGAACAAAGCGTCTTCAAAGCGACCGTAGCGGTCGAGGATGAGGTCAAAGGAAGGGAAGACGGAGCAGATCGGCGTTAAACGGGCAACGGCGGCATCGATCTGATCGGGCGGCACGAAGGGATATAGCAGAGTGATGTGTGCCGGGACCCGGTTGAACCATTCGCGATCGTAGAGTTCGCGTAGCGGATAAGCGAAGGTTTGCACATTCTGTGGGGGGATAATCAGCAGCGCGGTTTCGTAATCCACGGTTCAACTCATTTATTACTAAGGATACGATCTATTCCGTTTGGGCCATCCTCAGGATGGCTAGAACTGCCCATGGTCTATCAGCCAACATTGTCTACTTGATATTATGCAACCTCAATCGCTTGCGCGTAGCAAGAAGACGATCGCTCGGCTCAAACCACAAACTGGAAGCATTCCCATTAAAGCCGCTACGCCGAAGCTAAGCTTGACATAGGCGCCCAGCGCGATCGTTACCTCGCGGCATTACTCATCAAGCGGTGGATCGTACCGTCGTTTGCGTTTGGTCCTGCTTCGGCGGCGCTTCGCCTCAAGCCGCCGCTCGTCCGACGCACGCGTCGGTTTTGTCTTGAGGCGGGGTTTAGGTTGGACGGTTGCCTTACGGATTAATGTGATCAACCGATCGATTGCATCCTGACGGTTGCGATCCTGAGAACGGAACTTCCTGGCATGGATCATTAGTAAGCCATCCTCAGTCATACGCTTGCCAGCAAGACGTATCAGACGTTGTCGAACCTCGTCGGGTAGGGAGGGTGAATTTGCCGCGTTGAATCGAAGTTGTACAGCAGTGGCGACTTTGTTCACATTCTGACCGCCGGGACCTGAGGCGCGGATGAATTCGAGTTGAATTTCACGCTCGTCGATGGCGATCGTAGGTGTGATCTGGATCATATCTCTAGCTTACCTCCGACCTTTGCCATCTACAAGTTCCATTCCGACAGGGTGGCTCTCACGGCGTTACCCCCGAACCAGTCCAGTTGGGGCTGCGATCGATTATTATTCTAGCTGATATAATTGGCTCATGCGATCTCGCTTTGCTTGGTTCGCACTCGGTGCCGCGTTGGCGGCGCTCGTCCTTTGGGGCATCTATCAACTTCCGCCGGTAAAGTATCAGCTTGAGTGGCGTCTGGATGCTGCCGCGGGAGTCTTGCGCGGGTGGATGCATTCGGATGCTACGCTCCCGACCCCTGCTGGCGCTGAACTGGTTGCAGTCACTAATATTTGGCAGACGAGCCGTGTGGAAACCGTCGAGGAGCCCATCTCAAGTCCAACGCCCGCATCAACGCCCACTCCGTTGCCAGCGGAGGTAAGCCTACCATCCCCCGAATGGGAGAAGCAAGATTGGAACAACTGTGGCCCGGTAACGCTAGCGCTTGGCCTCCGTTTCTACGGATGGGCTGGCGATCAATTCGACATCTCAGACCTTCTCAAGCCTGATCGGGGGGACAGAAACGTCAATGTTGAGGAGTTAATTTATTATGTGCGAACAAGGGCAGGCTGGTTAGGCGCTGACTATCGGGTGGGCGGCACACTGGAGACGCTTAAGCGTTTCTTGGCGGCTGGCTACCCGGTGATAGTCGAGAAGGGCTACATCATCGAAAGCGAGGGCCCGGATGCGGGCTGGGCCGGGCACTATCTCCTGCTCACTGGCTACGACGACGCATCGCAGGTTTTTATTGTTCAAGATTCCTTCAAAGGTCCAGATGAAGCTGTGCCCTACGCCATGCTGAACGAAGGCTGGCGGGCATTTAACCATGTCTACATCTATCTCTACCCATCACAGGAGGAGGCGGTGATCGAAGCTCTGTTGGGCTCCGATGTCGATCCAGATGTCAACCGGCGTCGTACACTGGAGGCGACGAGGACGGCAGTCGAGGGTGACCCTGAAGATGCCTTCGTCTGGTTCAACCTTGGGACCAACCTGCTTTACTTTGAACGCTATGGTGAGGCGGCTCAAGCTTATGACAATGCCCTGTCGATTGGCCTTCCTTGGCGTTTCACCCGCTACCAGTTTGGACCGTACATCGCCTACTTCAACCAAGGCCGGTTTCAGGATGTGATTGACCTGGCGGAGGCTACTCTCAAGCGCACGAACAAAGCCGAGGAGTCGATGCTCTGGCGTGGTTGGGCGCGTTATCGGTTGGGCGACCGGATGGGGGCGATCGAGGATTTTCGCGCTGCGTTGGAGGTCAATCTCAATTATATCGACGCTCAATACGCCCTCGACTACCTCGGCGTGGAGCATTAGAGAGTGACCGTTCTGCGCCCCATTATATTTTGACGGCCAAACGCTTCCCGAATTGGCGGCTTTCCTCTTCTACATAACTATGCGTTTCTCAGTATCTGGTAACTGAACAACAATCGTTGTCCCCTCACCCAACTGGCTTTCAGCCCATATTCGACCGCTGTGGCTTTCGACGATCGACTTGGCGATCGCCAGACCCAGTCCTGACCCTCCGCTGTCTCGCTGGCGTGATTGGTCTGTGCGGTAGAAACGATCGAAGATGTGGGGAAGCTTTTCATGTTCGATGCCAGGACCATTGTCCTGAACGCGGATCTCAATACCATCTGGGACGCGAGCAGCTGTAAGCGTAATGCTCCCGTTTTGGGGTGTGTAGCGTAGGGCGTTGCTGATTAAATTGCCCAGCACCTGGGTCATTCGGTCAGGGTCAACGCTTATTTCCGGCAGGTTGGAGGAAGCGTCTACTCGTAGCTCGACATTCTTCTTTTTGGCATATGGGCGATAAGCGGATGCTGATTGTTTCAGCAACGCCAGGGGTGAAACTGAATGACAGGTTAATGGCAACTCACCTGCGTCCGCCATTGAGAGCGTTCGTAAGTCCTCAACCAACCGCTCAAGTCGGTTGGCCTCCTCACGGATGATACCGAGCGTTTCAAGAGAGGGGGGAAGAACGCCATCGTGAACTGCTTCAGCATGGCCAAGAATGACACTGATTGGGGTGCGTAGTTCATGGGCGATATCAGCCGTCATCTGGCGGCGTAAATCGCGTGAATGGGCTAGATCAGCGCTCATTTGGTTGAATGAGGCTGCCAACTCGCCAAGTTCGTCGCTTGAACGCACTGGAACTCTTCGCTCTAAATTTCCCTCGGCGACTGCTCGGGTCGCGTCGGTTAGTTCACGTAATGGTCGAGTAAGTGTTCGAGCTAGGATCACACCTAAGAGCAAGGCGGCTGCCATCGCCCCCAATGAGCTAAGAAGAACCGCACGATTGACTCGATCTAAAAATGCTGCATCGGCCCGGTTTTCCCTGAACGCGCCAGGGCTTATGATCAGCCTGCCTACCTCTTGCCCATCCACTTCAATCGGCAAAGCGTTGGTGATTTCGGCTTGTGTGGCTTGATCACCAACATGATGGCCCAAACCAGCGATAACGATTTTACCGTCGTGGTCAATCATAGTTATGACGCCGCGTGCTCTGGGCATCCCTCGCACTCTTCCAGGGTCGACAGTTTCGGCAAGATGAAGCGACTCTTCGAAACCTATCCACGTTCCATGTATTCGATAATACTCTGATAACTGCGAGACAAAACCTTCCTGGTTTTTAGCGAAGGTATATTGAGCAAATTCATAGGCCGTCCTCTGGCTGGCGATAATCGCCAACAACGCCACACCAATAAGGCTAACAGCCAAAAAGGCGAGGATAAGTTTCAGACTTAGAGAGCGCATCAGGTCTTATTCCCTGGCAAATCTATAGCCTATGCCATAGACCGTCTTGATGTAGCGTGGTGAGCGTGGATCGGGTTCAATCTTCGCCCGTAGGTTCTTTATGTGCACATCGATCGTGCGTTCATAACCTTCATACGCAGTGCCCTGTATGCGGTCGAGCAGGTCCAGGCGCGAGAAAGCCCGCCCAGGTGCTGACATCAACGCGGCCAGCAAGTCAAACTCAGATGGGGTCAGGTCCACAAATTGGTCGCTCACCTTGACCGTATGGTCCTCACGGTCGAGGGTGATATTAGCACTGTGTAGCACTTCGGCAATTGGTTCCGTTTGACCGGTACGACGCAGAACAGCACGAACTCGAGCGGTCAGTTCCCGTGGGCGGAATGGTTTTGTAACATAATCATCAGCTCCGATCTCGAGCCCGATAACTTTGTCATCTTCTTCAACTTTTGCGGTAAGCAGGATGATAGGGGTTTCACGTTCTTTGCGTTGCAGGCGCATGAACTCATAGCCGTCCATTTCAGGCATCAAGATGTCAAGGATAATCAGGTCGGGCTTTTCTTGCCTCGCGAGGAATAACGCCTCGCGGCCATTCGAGGCCGTAACGACGTGAAATCCCTCTTGGGACAAGTAGGCTTCGAGTAGGGAGGTTAATCGCGGTTCATCATCGACGACCATGATTTTTTTGGACATAGTTCACCCGTCTAATCTTCCTGGTGTAGATAACATTCTCGCCTCATAAGGAATTCCCCTAGTCAATGTAGCAGTCATTAGGTTTCCGTCTCTCCTTATAGGATACCCGATAAATGTGAGGGTATTATGAAGATGAAATGATAAATTTATTAGGTTATTTCTAACCGTAGATTCAACTCATAAGTGCAACTTTGAGGGTTGAAAGAGGTAAGCTGGTGTAATATAAACCTCTTGAGACCGCGAAGTCAAAGGAGTGCTTATGAGCTACAACCAGCTTACCCAAGAACAAAGATACCAGATATATGCTTTGTTGAAAATGGGACATAATCAAAGCGAGATAGCCAATGTTATCTGTGTCCACAAATCCACTGTAAGCCGAGAATGGCGGAGGAACCGAGGTCAACGTGGCTATCGTCCAAAACAGGCTCATCACAAAGCGATGAGTAGGCGCAAGTGGGATCGAAGGCGTATCCAACCCCAAACTTGGGTCTGGATTGAGGAAAAGATCCGCCAGGATTGGAGCCCGGAGCAAATCTCGCTGTGGATGAGGAAGTATGAAAGTGTCAATGTCAGTCATGAGTGGATCTACCAATACATCTATGCCGATAAAAGTGCTGGAGGTGACCTTCACAAGCATCTGCGATGTCAGAAAAAACAGCGCAAACGGTACGGAAGCAACGATCGCCGAGGGAAAATAACCAACCAGGTGAGTATCGAGCAACGCCCAGCCATTGTTGAGAAGAGAAAACGTCTGGGAGACTGGGAAGCTGACACCATGATCGGAAAGAAGAGTCCATATGCTTTAGTCACTCTGGTTGAGCGCAAGTCGCGCTTCACTTTGTTGAAAAAGATCAATCGTCGTACAGCTGCAGCTGCTAAAGAAGCTATGATCCAAATGTTAAAGCCATATCCTTTGAGGACCTTGACGATCACCTGTGACAATGGCAGTGAATTTGCGGATCATCAAGAGATTGCTGAAGAGCTAAATACTGATGTATACTTTGCTCATCCTTATGCATCCTGGGAGCGAGCTACGAATGAGAATACGAATGGTTTAGCCCGACAATATTTCCCAAAAGGAAGCGATTTTTCAAAGATCACAGATGAAAAGGTACAATTTGCTGAAAATCGTCTAAACTCCAGACCTAGAAAATGTCTGGATATCAAAACACCTGAAATGGTGTTTTTCAAACTTAGTGCTGTTGCACTTGAAACTTGAATCCAAGTTATATAATAAAAGCACATCGGCCTTTAAAGGTTAAATTTATTCTGGGGGAGAGCCATGTCTAATAAACCTAAACTTCTCGACCAGGTTCGTAATTCATTTCATCAGCGAAACTACTCCTACAGCACAGAAAAGACCTAC
>JAUWHR010000077.1 GCA_030605795.1 Anaerolineae bacterium
GACAGGTTGGGGCGACCGGATGAAGTGGCAGCCTTGTTTGCCTTTCTTGCTTCTGACGAGGCGGGATTCATCACCGGCCATTGTCACGTAATTGACGGTGGGGAGATCGTGGGAGGTCTGGCTAGCCAACGGCAATCGGAATGATAAAGAGGTGATTTGCATCCTTGAGAGATGGGGCTGAAAACCCAAGCTCCAGGGGAGAACGGAGACGAACAAGAAGTTCATCGCTGTGCTGATACAAAAAGAGTGAATCAGAGCCTTCAAACTAATTTCATCCGGAGGAGAGTATAGAGGCGCCGCATTGCCTCGTCCGTATCGTCCCTGAGAAGATTGCTTCGTGGAAAGGCTATGATCTGCGACACCTACACAATTAGCATCGGGAGGCTAATATGGAACAACCCTTCAATCCAAATGAACTTCGTGAAGAGTTCCCGTCACTTACGCGGACCCAGGATGGCAGGCCGGTGGTCTACTTTGATGGGCCTGCCGGGACCCAAGTACCGCAGCGGGTAATCGATGCTATCAACCGACATTACCTCGAGATGAACACCCACCTGGACGGCGCGTTCATTCCCAGTGAGCGCCTGAATGAGATGGTAGCCGAGGCTCGTGCGATCTATGCAGACTTATTCAACGCACCTTCATCTGGCAAAAGCGCATTTGACGAAATCGCGTTCAGCTTAAATATGACTACCCACACCTACAACATCAGTCGCTCTATCGGGAAGACTTTAGGGCCGGGGGATGAATTAATCGTCACTGTGCTGGATCATGAGGCTAATGTCTCACCGTGGGTTGCGCTCGAGGAACGCGGCGTCAAGGTTCATTGCGTGGACATAAACCCGGAGGACTGCACGCTGAACATGGCTGATTTCGAGTCGAAGTTAAGCGAGCACACAAAAGTAGTCGCAGTTGGTGTGGCATCCAATGCGGTGGGGACCATCAATGATATAAAGACGATTACCGCGATGGCGCATTCGGTTGGAGCCCTTGTATACGCAGATGCTGTCCATATTGCACCCCATTTCCCTATCGATGTCCGAGACCTTGGAGTCGATTTCCTTGTTTGCTCGATCTACAAGCTATTCGGGCCGCATGGTGTCGGTGTGCTGTATGGGAAAAAGGATGTTTTAGAAGGTCTACCTGTCTACAAAGTCCGCCCCTCTGATTACCAAAAATTCGAGAGCGGCACGCCAAATTTTGAAGGGCTCTCCGGAGCAATTGCATCTATCGAATACTTGGCTGAGGTCGGAAAGAAATTTGGCGCGCCATATGTAGATCGCTTCCCCGGCCTCACGGGGCGCCGGTTGGACTTGAAGACGGCCATGGCTGCAATCAGGGAATACGAAATGCCGCTGTTTAAAAGGATGGTAGACGGCATGAAACAGATCCCCGGTGTGAAGATCTGGGGCATTGCAGACTCCGCCAGATTCGGTCGCCGTGCTCCTACGCTGGCATTCACGATGTCTGGCTTCTCGCCGCGCCAGATTGCGAAACACCTTGGAAAACATGGGATCTATGTATGGCATGGAGACTTCTTCGCTCAGGCTCTGATTGAGCGGCTGGGTTTATTTGAGACGGGGGGTGTGGTGCGCGTCGGTCTGACGCATTACAACACAGCAGATGAGGTCGACCGGCTCATAGAGGCGATACACGCATTGGTTAAGAAGGTATAGGGCAATAAAGCCTTCAGATCTGTTGAAATAGCAGAAGGACGATAGCGTTGCATTCAATTGCTCCCCTAGTGCACACTGAAACTGATGTAGAGTTCACTCTCAAAGCGGTAAGAAAGGTTTTGCTTGATGTCAAAGAATGAGATTCCCTTTGAAGGGTTCCATGGCAAGGTCGCCCTGATAACAGGCGGTGCTTCTGGAATCGGAAGGGCATCCGCTCTCCTGTTCGCTCAATCCGGAGCGGAAGTCGCAGTGGTCGATGTTGATGAAGCAGGTGGTGCTACCGTTGTGCAGGAGATCAAGGATGAGGGCGGAAAGGCTTGCTTCATCGCCGGTGATGTCACCCAGGCTGCAGAATGCCGGTGGGCCGTAGAAGAGACGGTAAAGGCATTTGGGAATCTCCACATCTTGGTGAACTCGGCGGGGATTGTCCACCGGGGCACAATATTGGAGACCAGCGAGAAGGAATGGGATCGAACGTTGGCGGTTAATCTGAAGGGCATTTTCTTGGCTTGTAAATATGCCATTCCGGAAATGATACAGGGTGGGGGAGGGGCGATCGTCAATATCTCCTCCGGTTGGGGACTGGCGGGAGGGCGCCAGGCGGCTGCATATTGTGCCTCTAAAGGTGGCGTAGTTCTTCTAACTAAAGCCATGGCGTTGGATCACGCCCATCAAAACATTCGGGTGAACTGCGTGTGTCCCGGTGACACAGACACGCCCATGCTGCGAACAGAAGCCAGGCAGTTGGGGTTTTCGGTCGAAAAGTTTTTGGCTGGAGCAGCGGACCGTCCTATGGGTCGTCTTGGGACTCCGGAAGAGATCGCCCAGTCGGTGCTTTTCCTCGCTAGTGAGGCTGCTTCCTATATTACTGGCGCCGTGTTGGTGGTGGATGGTGGCGGGCTGGCGGGTACTGGATAGAAAATAGAGAGCACATAGGAAAGAGAGGATATCCTTCTGCACCTGAGGTGTTAGTGGTTGACAATAGCAGATGGGAGCCTATATCTGGCTCCCATCTGCTTTAGGCAAAGTCGCATGCGCTCAGGTTCTATTATCGATCAAAGCTTTGGCCATCACCTCAATCGGATGCAGTGCGTGCCGACCAGTTGTGTGTTCTATCTGGTCGCGGCAGGATGTGCCCATAGCGCAGATGATCGTCTCTGACGAGGCTGCTCGTACTGCTGGGGCTAATGACATTTCAGCTAGTTTAATTGACAGGTCGTAATGCTCCACCTCGTACCCGAACGAGCCGGCCATTCCGCAGCAGCCTGATTCGATCTCCTCCACATCACAATTTGGGATGAGCTTTAGCATATTGTGCGTGCTGGCGGTGCCAAAGAACGCTTTCTGTTGGCATTGTCCATGGAACAACACCTGACGGGGCTTGTCATCAAAGTGCAGGTCCAGGCTTCCAGCCTCAGCTTCGCGTACCAGAAACATATCGATCATCATCGTCGAGGCGGCGATGGCCTCCGCGTCAGACCCGGGTATGAGGTCAAGATATTCATCGACTAGCATGGTCATGCAACTGGGCTCACAACCGACGATCGGGATGCCCTGCTTGGCGTAAGGTGCAAGCAGTTTGACATTGTGATGTGCCAGGCGCTTCGCTTCATCAAGCAAACCCTTCGACACCGCAGGACGCCCACAACAAACTTTATCGCGCAATATGATCGGTTCGTAGCCGGCGGCTTCCAGCACCTTGAGCGCGGCTTGGCCAATGTGGGGGTTGTTGTGTTCGATGAAGGTGTCGTGGAAGAAGATCACCTGTTTACCCCTTCGTATTTTCTCGCTGTTATTTAGCGGGTTACGCCTTTTAAACAATTCACTGAATGTCTGCGGCGCGAACTTAGGCAATGAGCGCTGCGGATGAACACCCAGGCGTGTGAAGACCGATTTGGCTGGACCGTTCAAAAGGATATTGACTATAAAAGACAAGGGCTGGCAGAGCTTATTCAATCTGGCGATGTTTCCAAAGATCAGTACCCGGAGTGGTGTACCGTGCATCTGGTAGTAGTTATACAGGAACTCAGCTTTGAGCTTGGCCATATCCACCGCCGAGGGGCACTCACTCCTGCACGCATGACAAGATAGACAGAGGTCTAAGACATCATATAATTCACGCGACGTCATCCCGTCCGGACCGAGCAAACCCATCATCGCTGCCCGAAGCGCATTCGCCCGCCCGCGTGTGCTATGCGCCTCTTCGCGGGTTGCCTGGAAGGATGGACACATTACCCCCTGCTCAAGCTGGCGGCATACACCTGCGCCGTTACACATCTCAACCGCGCCCGCGAAGCCGCAGTCATTTGAGAAGCTGAAGATAGTCTCACCGGGCTCAAGAGGTAGAGCATAATCAGAGCCAAAGCGGAGCAGAGACTCGTCATCCATCTTCGACACGTCAACCACTTTGCCAGGGTTCATGAGCCCTTTCGGATCGAAGGCTGCCTTCACCTCGCGGAAGGCCTGTACCAGCTTTGGTCCGAACAACCGCTCAGAGAATTCACCACGAGCAAAACCCTCACCATGCTCGCCACTTGTTGTGCCGCCGTACTTGACGATCAATTCGACTGATTTCTCGGCGACTTGGCGTAACTGGCGAACGCCGTCGGCTGTCTTCAAGTTAATCAGCGGACGGATGTGAATGCAACCGGCGCTGGCGTGTCCATACATCGCTACCATATCGACTCCCACGCCATGTGCGAACTTATGGATTTGGGTGACGTAGTCAGTCAAGTGTTCGACCGGCACAGCGGCGTCCTCGATGAAGGGGATCGGCTTGGCATCCCCTTGGATGCTCATTAGGATGCCAAGCCCCACTTTTCGCACATACCATACGTTTGCCTGCTGCGCTGGGTCGGCGACAATGACAACTGGGTGGTGGTGATTGATTTGATTCAGCTTTTCCTGTAGACGCTCAATACCCGCATCAAGCTCTGCATCGGATCCACCTGAATACTCCACAAGCAGCACTATCGCAGGATCGCCATCGATGAAAGTCAATAAACGACGGTACTCGATTCGATCACGGGTGAGATCAAGCAACATCTTATCGAGTATCTCGATGGCGGTGGGATTGGTCTCGAGGATGGTGGGCACAACATCCATCGCGACCTGCAGCTCGGAGAAGTGCACCATCGCCAACCGCTTGACCTTGGGGATGGGGACGAGGTTGAGGGTCATCTCGGTGATGACCCCTAGTGTTCCCTCAGACCCGACGATCAGCTTGGACAGATTCAGTGCCTCGCACCCCACTAATTTATTCAGGTTATAGCCGGCAACGTGCCGAAAGGTATTAGGATAATGGGCGGCGATTTGAGGGCTGTAGCGTTTTAAAATATCAGGAATTGCGCGGTAGATCGCTCCTTCCAAGCCGGGGCGTTTTCCGCGAGTCTCCCAGGTGTCTCCATTGAGGTCATTAAAATAAACCTGATTACCATTGGAAAGGATGACATTTGTTGACCGAACGTGATCAACCGTCATACCGTAGATGATGGAGTGGGCGCCAGTTGAGTTGTTGCCCAGGATGCCGCCCATCGTCGCTCGCTCTTCGCTGGCTGGATCGGGTCCGTACATCAGATTGTACGGACGGAGAGATTTATTCAGCAGGCCCAGGGTGATGCCCGGTTGGGTGCGTACTATGCGGGTCTCAGGGTTGATTTTAAGGATCCGATCCAAATGGCGGGACAGGTCGAGCACGAGCGCATGTCCCACCGCCTGCCCGGCCAGACTGCTGCCTCCGCCACGTGGTAGGATCGGCACACCATACCGACCAGCGATCTCAACCGCGGCGACGATCTCATCGGCATCCCGCGGAATGGCGACCCCAACCGGCAGCATCTGGTAGATGCTGGCATCAGTGCTGTAAAGCAATTGGGTCATTCGGTCGAAATGGACCTCAGACAACGCTTGACGCAGTTCGTGGATGAATTCCTGGCTCGCTTCGATCGCCTGTCTGGTAATCATCTACTTTCCCTTCTCAAATAGTGACGGTTGTCATCGTGCTGACTCCAGTCCCATTTCACTCCATTGATAACCTTGTTGCAGTTGGGGCACTGATCATTAACTACCCTATTCTGGACAAGCTCAAGGCCACGGCGCTCAATGAGCAATGTTCCGCATTGTGGACAGTAGGTGTTGTCATAGGGATGACCTGGGATATTCCCTATATAAACATATTCCAGCCCGGCTTTTCTACCAATAGCCCTAGCGCGCTCAAGAGTTGATGTTGGTGTGGGCGGCGCTTTGAATCGATAGGCTGGGAAGTATCCGCTAACATGCCAGGGTGTCTCAGGACCCAACTTTTTGGTGATGCGACGGGCGATGTCCATAAGACAGTGGTCGTCATCGTTGACACCGGGGATGATCAGGGTGGTGATTTCTAGGTGCAGGCCTATCTCCCGGGCTTGGTGGCAACGTGCCCATACCTGCTCTAGGTTAATGCCTTTGCAATATTTCCATACTTCAGTCGGACCCCCTTTGATATCCACGTTCATGGCATTCAGCCCGGCTTCGGTCAGTAGGTCGAGTGCCCTGGCCGTCATGTAGCCGTTGGTGACGAAGGTGTTGTACAGTCCGCGGTCTCTCGCCAACAGAAAGACATCCAGCGACCACTCGAAGGAGAGGGTCGGTTCATTGAAGCTGATAGATGTCCCCTGACATCCTCGCTTTTGAGTCTCTTGGATGAATTCCTCTGGCGTCATGAAGCGGCTCCGTTCAGGCGGTGGCGCTTTGCTAATTTCCCAGTTCTGGCACCAGGGGCAGCCGAAGTTGCAACTCCAACTGCCTGCCGTAAGAGCTCTACTGCCTGGATAGAAGTGGTACAAGGGTTTCTTCTCGATGGGATTCGCAGACAACGATGAAATAGCCCCGAAGATCGACGTGTAGAGAATACCGTCCTTGTTGATCCTCGTCCGGCACCAGCCCATGCCCCCCTCGACGAGCAGACAGCGACGCTCACAGACCATACAGAGGGTTTTACCATTACATGGTTCTTGAAGCAGAGCCTTCTTCAAAATGGGAGAATGCATGTTCACTTCACTAACGCCAGCAGCCCTGCCAATCCAACCAGTGCGATGGCGGTGCAGGTCGTGGTATGCCGAGCACAGGTATGAACAAGCCTGCACTGAGCAGCGCTCCTAGGCACCCTCCCACCGGGTCGGCGCCATAAAGTCTTCCATCGGTTGATAGTGCACACCAGGGTGGAGGTTGCCAGGAGGACCAAGGATAGTATCAGTAGTGGAGAGCGGAAGAATCGAAAGGCTCCAATTGCTGTCAGGATGTTCGTCAGCCCACCAGATCGAACGAGGGCGTTTGACTCCCACAGGGTTAAACGATCCGGGTCAGTGTCCAGATTTGGAGGTTGTTGGGGAAAGCAGGAGCCAAGGGCAGCAAGCAGCAAGACGAGGACGATCAGAACAACGACCACATCCATACGAATAATAAAGCGCCAGGTTCGATTGAAGACATTCTTGGTCATTGTATTCGAAGGTAATTGTGAACTACAAGTCGCACAGTATGCCCATTTCTTCCACCCGGGTAGTAATCCAGGCTAGCCAATGAAAATATCTGGTCGCAGTGCTCGGATTACCTCAAGGGAGGCCAACGCTTCATGTACCTGGAGTTCAAAGACGATTGGTCCTTTGAATTCAGCGGCTTCCAGCTGATGGAAGAAGCGTGCTAAATCGAGATCGCCTTTCCCCAGTGGACGATGATCCTGATGGTAGCCGATCTTTCGCTCTGGTCCTTGCCAGGGACCGTCGTGCAGATGTACTTCAGCCAAACGCATCTTGCTGGCTTCCAGTGCTTGGTCCACTGTTACCGGACCGGAAAAGCCCACAATTACATGGCCAGTGTCAAGGCAGATCGACAGATCTAGAACCTCAGCCAATTCAATTGTTAGGTCGAAGGGAAACTCGATTGTCTCAATAGCCAACTGGCGGGAAGGAATTCCTGTCTCTTCCAGGATCCATTCCAGGCTTTCTCTGGCTTTGACTTGAAATTGCTTTAGGATGAAATCCTTGGCTAATTTGGGAAGATCCATACGATAGAACTCGGCAGCCAACGCGCCGGTGGCGTGCAGGACGAAAACTTCTGGCTCGAGAGGGAGGGTTAACTGGATGTGGTCAGCTAACGCTTGAGCTGAACCCCGCCTTACTTGTTCAAGGGGTGTGGAGGGTTCTACTGACCACAATGGTAAGTGTATAGTATAGGTCAAATCGAGTTCATCCTTTAAGCGAACCAATGACTCTATAGTTTGTGGCTGTAAAGCGGAGGGAAGGAATAGGATCAGGTCACCACCGAGTTCGATCGTATTGAAGCCGGTTTCGGCCAGTGAGCGGACAAGTTGAGGGTAATCAAAACTCCCTAAATGGACCGTCATATGCTCGATTGACAAATCAAGCGGAATGAGAGCCTCGCGTTGCAGGGCTTTAATACCAAAGCGCACGGGTTAGCCTCCTTATAACTCCTGGAAGTTGGGTCACAGTGGCAGGATATCCATCGTAGCCATTGAAGGATATATTGCCTTCACTTAACCCGAGTACATATCACTGTCCGGGTTATCCTCACTCTGCGTGGAATTCCGCTTCGGAGGTGAACTGACCGTCCTGAATTTGCTTATCCACCAAGCTGCGCTGGTGATCGAAGGTCAACTCGACCTCGATAGGGTTGAAACAACGCCCGTTGCCGATGATGGCTTTCCGGCAGAGGTAGGTGTTGCCACCCTCTGCCTCAGCATAGCGGATGCTCAAATCATTATCCAGATCCGCCCGTGCGCGAAGTTTCTCGCCGCAATGATCACACTTAACGTACACCCAATAATTAGACGTATCCTCCTCGCCAGCTGTCCTAATTCGGTCAATTAATTTTCTAAGCAGTTTCATATTACAGTCCATCTTTAAGCGCCACTAAAACGGCGATTACGACTGTTCAATTATCTTACCTCCGGTTTTGGGGTTGCCAATATAATAACTTATTACCAACCTTGGAAGATCATTCAAGTAGCAAATCGCATATTAACTTGACAATGTTAGATTTCACTCTAGGTGTCATTGCGAGGCGCGCTGTTTGCGCCGAAGCAATCCCCTAGCGTGCTTGGAGATTGCTTCGCTCCGCTCGCAATGACAAATGTAACATTGTCCAGTTAATCATAGCCGATTAATCACGCCACTGAAAAAAGGTCAACCGCGAGAAGGGAACCGGTATATATGGGGGTGGGGGGGGCGCCCCCCCCCCCCAAAATAACCCAACCCCCCCCAAGGGGGGTGTTTTTTTGGTGTGCGGTTTTTTTTTTAAAGGGTTGATGTTGGCACGCAACTTTTTGGTATAAGTGTGAATAAACCCATAGTGGTTGT
>JAUWHR010000049.1 GCA_030605795.1 Anaerolineae bacterium
AACTGCCAATCGGGATGGTAATGTCCTGGCACCGTACTCACACTGACCACTGAAGCGGCTCCCCTCTCCAGCAAAAAATTCAAGCTTTCATCAATGTGTTCTGCACGGCGTAGCGGAGCGGTTGGTTGCAGGATTACTACGATTTCCGGATGGTAATGCTCCTTTATGGCGAGTGAGTCCAAGACATGGCGAACCACCGGCGCCATGGGTGTATCATCCTGAGCTAACTCAACAGGTCTTGGGATTACCTCACATCGCTCGCTGTGGGCAAGCTCAGCGATTTCGGAATCTTCTGTAGAAACCACCACCCTGCTCAACATGCTGCTGCGTTTTGCTGCCTCAATTGTATGACTCAGAAGCGGTTTACCTGCCAGGGGGTAGATATTCTTACGTGGCACCCCTTTCGAGCCGCCCCGGGCTGGGATCACCCCAAGTATCTCAACATCCACTCTGATGCCTCTCAAATTTTCCGCTATCAAATAAACCCATCTCAGTGTCCCTCTCAGCCGAAAAATGTGATTTTGATGTGGCCACGACTAACTAGATCATCAGTCATATACTCTAAGGGTCCAATGTCGATACATCCTAATACGCCAATCGTTTCTCAAACGAGAGTGGCACTGTTGCAAGCAACTCTGCGATCCGCTCTCCAGCCTTGCCATCACCATAGATATTTTCTTGAGGGAAGTGACCATGCCCAACCTGTTGTCTGATAGCAGCCAGTATTGAAGTCCGATCGGATTCCACATCAACGACATTTGATCCACGTTCCCTCCCTGTCTGCCGGGAACCTATATTGACGACAGGTACTCCCAAGAAGGAACATTCACGAATACCGACGCTCGAATTTCCCACCACTGTCCGACTGTTGTAGATAAGCCGGAGAAAATCTATGGGTGACATATTACGAAAGAAATGGATGTTGGCGGTGTGGTTCTGCTCGCGGAAGATGCGAATACCTTTTGATGTCCCGTCTGAGCCGGCATCCACGTTGGGCCAAAACCAGAACGTTGGTAACCCAGATTCGTGAACGGCATGTAAGGTCTCGGTCACCTGCCGTCGAGCTTCTTTGTACTCAGTAGTCACAGGGTGCTGCATGACCACCAAATAGCCATCCGAGATGTCAAATGTACTCCCCACCCCACCATACTTGACAAAGGGATCAAAATCCAATTCCGTGTTTTTCATAATCGAAGCTGCTAAATCAATCGAAGGACAACCAGTGACGAAAACCGACTCCGGGTCTTCGCCCATTCGCTGCACGCGTTCAGCCGCTTTCTGTGTGGCTACAAAGTGAAGGTTTGAGAGCTTAGTTACGGCATGGCGGACTTTCTCATCAATCGACCCGGTCACCTCGCCACCCTGCACATGCGCTACGGGCAGGTTCATATAGGAGGCCGCGACCGCCGTAGCCAAGGTTTCATAACGGTCAGCAATTGTGATCACCACATCTGGCTTCAGATTATCCATGATGGTCGCCAACTCAACCAAACCCAAACCGGTGGATTTGGCAGAAGCTATCGGATTTTCACCCTCGACCACCATATATACACGGGCGGTGATATCAAATCCGTCGCGCTCGATGTAATCGATGGTATCACCATATCGATGTAGCAACGCCGATGCTCCGACGACCAACTGCAAGTTCAGATCAGGATGATCGTCGATCGCCCTCAATGCTGATTTGATGCGTGAATAACTGGGACGTGCAGTGACTACAACACAAATGTTCCTGGCCATGTCAGTTCCACACTCCAAAATCTCTATGAATCATGCCAGATCCTCCTCCTGGATGAATTCGTCTTTCTTGATCTTACGGCACAGCCGCCGCCCCACCAACGACCCCAGCATTTCAGCGGGGATCCCTGTGCCCGGTTTCTTAATGGCTAGATGGTGAAGCTCAAGTATCGTTCCCTCAGACAGATCCGTACTCGCCACTACACTTTTAAAAAATGCCTGACGCAATGGCTCCATCTCCTTAGCCATAACATCTTTATCAACCGGATTCGCCTGCGTGACCTCGATAAATCGAACCCCCTCCACTAACTGTCGAAGTTCTTCTGTGGTGACCGAAGCCGGCACATCCGGTCCAAACATCTCCCTACTCAGGGTCACATGAACCTCCAGCATGTCGATACCGATTGTGGCAGCCGCCAAACCGGCGTAGATGGTCCCCGAATGGTCAGATAATCCAATTGGGCAATCGTATCGACGACGTATTTCTTCTAGTAGGTTTAAACCTACCTTCTCTGGAGGACATGGATAGGCCGTGGTGCATTGGAACACTAAAACCGGCAGATCGTGTTCTTTAATGCGCTGAACAGCTTTGTCAATTTCCGACCACGGGCTCATACCAGTGGAAAGCAATACCGGGAGGCGGGTTTCGGCAATCCGCTCAAACATCGGCACACTACCCACCTCCCCTGAAGCGATCTTCCATGCCGGAACTCCTACCCGGATAAGTAGCTCCACCGCTTCCAGCGAAAATGGCGAGCTGAGGAAAATCAATCCTCTTTCACGTGCGTGGCGTGCCAGTCCGTGCCATCCCTCTTCGGTGAACTCCATGCGCTTCCAGTAGTCGTACCGGGTGACATCCTGCTGACCAAATCGAACCCTAAAAGGTTCATCCGGCGTGCTTTCTGCGTGAGCGATGTGGGTTTGAAACTTTACCCCATCCGCGTTTGTGTCAGCGATGGCATCAATGAATGCATGCGCCATGCCCAGGCTTCCATCGTGAGCCTGAGCCACCTCGCCAATCACCAAACATTTTTCGCCCTTGCCTACTCGGTGTCCGTTGATCTCGAACACGTTTGTCCTCCCAGGAAGTTCTGCCCCATTACCATTTCAAATGTCATCAAACTAAGTCATTACCCATTTATCAAACCACACCTCACGGTTTTCGGATGACAACAAGCGGATATTGACCATATGTGCCGAAGAAATGAGGGGCCCGCTCTTCCAACCAAAATATCACTCTAAGAAACCATCGACCTCCGATCCGTCGATGAATCAACGTCCGGAGAAAACGCGTGCTCACACTTCTCCAAACAAGTATCTCAATTAACATCAAAGCACCAACTTCGCCCTCTAACCAAGCGGTATTGTGCCTATGAATGAATGTGCGTGTAGGAGGAACAGCGTCATTCCGTCTTTCTGGAGGAATTTCAACTTTAAGAAACGTATGTCGACCTGTGATCTTTCGATAAACATGCAATAAATGTTTCGCTAAAAACATAAAAGGATAAAAAACACGCATGAGAATGGAACTTTGCCACCGATTAACCACAACAGCTGTCCTTGTAGGAGCTAGTACCCGATGTAATTCCTTGTAGCCTTGAAGAAATTCACTTTGAGGTAGGTGTTGGATGGTGTGCAAAGCCATCACCCCCTCAAAAGCTTCCTCTTTAAATGGCAAGTTTGCAACATCCGCCACGACATACAATCCCTGATCACCGATCCGCGCCCGAGCTTCCTGCAAGGCTACGTAGGAAATATCCGCACATACCCGATACTTGTAGCCTTTGGAATATTCGAGATATTCTGGATATTGAATCGGACCCGAACCCGCATCCAGCATAAAACTCCCACTAGGTGCCAAATGCCGAAGAACCCTCGTATGGCATCGATGTATATACTCGCGTGAAACTGGACGCAGATCTTCGTACCTGGCGTTTTGATAGCAGCAATCACCGACTCTCTGCCAGCCCACCTGGTTATAAAACTGACGAACCTGTCGTTTAATCTCAAGATCAGCAGGAATGCTCACTATAATGCACTCCAATCCAAAGGCTCTCCCACCAGGAAGCGGAAAGTATCGCCGAATAATTCCTGCCCCTCCTCCCCCAACACTCGATCTAATGGCCACTCGGCCACATCATCCCAGAAATATAGCAGGTGCCAAGGAAACGGTCGGGTGAAATCAAAGAAAAACCGATAAGCATAATGCCAGACGTCATTTATCTGCTGCTCTGAAAGGCGGAAATCATCGGGGGTTTTAAGGATGCGGTCAATAGTCTCAAAATAAGCTTGCCAACTATCAGGATCGAATGTGAAACCCTTTCCTCGGTAATGAGTAAATCCAGCGACGATGACCGGAACGCCGGTCATCGCCATTTCCATCCCCACGGTTGTTGTGTATACCAAACCAAGGTCTGCCATTTCTATAACGTCATAAGTGTTGACCGATGCATCCGCGAGGACCAGGTGGATATTCTCTGGAAGGTTTGGTAATGACTGCTTGACAACCTCAGCCATCGATGTGCCATAGATCATATGTGCTTCAGATGGATGAACCCGAATTACCAATTGAACCTCTGGTCGGCAGGAGAAATACTCCACCGTATTTTCTAACCAATCCGACATACCATTGCTGAATACCTGTCGGCTCAAGGTGGCGCTATCACCAAACGTGTTCGGAGCCAATAACACAATCGGGCGTGAATCCAACCCGAGTTCTAGCCGCACTGTATTTTCCCCTTGTCGAGGTACACCCTGGAAACTGGTGGTGAAGTTCTCCCATAAATCACCACCTTGACGTGCCGTGAACAGGGAACGCGCCCTCTCCAATTTATCAGAACTGAACGGAAGGCTTCCTCTTGCTTCCCAGAGGGCATCTGTCTCCTCCCGCATGACTTCGGCATTCTGAGCCAACCGGACCCGCTGTCGCGGCTCATCGAATTCATAGGTCACGACCGGTAGATCCAGATATCTAGCTACACGATATACGACCCCAAACTCGAGAATACTTCCATTAGGGACAATAAAGATCTGATGAGGGTTTTCCCCTAACCAGGTTAGGAGGGCGCGAGCAGCAAGCTCATTGCGCGCTATCCGGAGGCGATATAAATCATTCTCCTCATCGATATCTTCCAAGCGTAAAGAATATTGGGTGTCGCGATATGAAGCCTCCCTGACGATCTCCTTCACCGGTGCTGGTAGCGGATCGCGGAATGGAAGGGTGTCGAAAAGCGAAACAACCTCCATGAGTGGTCGCACTTGCTGTAATACGCTTCGAACATACGCATTTTGACGTAGCAAGTCAAAACGATGGGTAGGAAATCTGTATTTAGCATATGGTAAATAGGTCAGACATACCCGATGTCCCAGACCGGTCAGCGCCAATCCAAGCAATGTAGTATGTTCAATCCAATAGCGAAAAGTGCCAAAGATCATCACCTCCCGGCCCACAGGAGATTTAATCCGCGCTTCTGATGCTTGCCTGCACCACTCTGGTAGAATATGTTTGAGACGCTCTAGTGAATGGTTGCCAGTGAAGTTCAGAGTCGGCCCGCCTCGATCCAGGGTGCGCCAATATAATCTCGCCGCGCCAGGGACGGATGCCAGCGCCTGCTTGATCCGATCTTTAGGCGACAATGTCATCGACCGAAATCTCCTCGATCTGCCAATCCAACCATGGTCGCACTGGACCGGGTCGCGATTCAGGCCAATGCGCTCCCGGTGAACCAGTGGAGTCCACGTTGAAAGTCAGTGCACCGTCTTCTCTGAAGTAACGCTTGACCCGGAAAGCGCTGGCGATAACAGTAACCGTGTACTGACCGCCGTTTAGAAAATCAGCCGGGATATGACAACGGCTGCGGTAACGACCGGGTTGGCGCATACTGAAGTTCTCAAATTGCTCCAAGGCGTCCGTATCGAACGATGTGAAGACATACTCTCCACGATTGGTCATTAGTACAATCCCTACCCGGAGGCCAGTGATGGCCTTATCAAGAGTGTAGTCAAATTCGAGCGTGATCGGCTCCGAGGAGCGAAGCGTTTCTGCCACGCGCTGATCAGGATCGAGCACCCGCAGGGCAAGTGGCCGAAAAGGCGCTGCGGTGAATGGGATTTCATCCGCCCGCCATAAGCGCTCGCCGGTTTGCGAGAATCCTGACGCGAGATAATGGTCCACTGCTTCTTCGGTGGATGTGTGCAATACCAGGCACCCTTCATCCAAGACGATCGCTTTCTTGGTAAGGTTGAGTATGGCCGACATGTTGTGGCTGACGAAGAGCACTGTCCGACCTTGCTGTGATACGTCGCTCATTTTCCCCAGGCATTTACGTTGAAACTCAGCGTCGCCAACGGCTAATACCTCGTCAACCAGTAGGATCTCAGGCTCGAGGTGAGCAGCGACAGCGAAGGCCAGTCGTAGATACATCCCGCTTGAGTAACGTTTGACTGGTGTATCGATGAACTTCTCCACCTCGGCGAATCCTACGATCTCATCAAATCTACGCTCAATTTCTACCCGCTTCATACCTAAAATTGCGCCGTTGAGGAAAATATTTTCCCTGCCGGTCAGTTCAGGATGGAAGCCGGTGCCAACTTCTAGCAGCGAACCTACCCGGCCGCGAATGCTGGCGATGCCTTCAGTCGGTTCGGTGATGCGTGAGAGCAGTTTGAGAAGAGTGCTCTTACCCGCTCCATTGCGGCCGATGATTCCAAGCACATCACCCGGATGAACCTCGAAGGAGACATGACGCAGCGCCCAGATCGTCTCCTGCCTCTCAATCGAAGTTGAACCCCTGATACCTGACGATAATCGTCGAAACGGTGCTGCTGCTATATCGACTAACGTGTCACGTAGTGTGCGATAGCCGATAATCTGCTCCCCGATGCGATACTGCTTACCCAAATCCTCAACCCGGATAGCGATCTCAGTCATGGTTACTCCACATTGGAGGAAGCCAATGGCTCACTGACCTTCGAGGACAACCACCCAGCACTATCCTTTACACTTCGTAAATGTGATACGCTACACCACATCGGCAAATGTCCTTTCCATACGCCGGAAGTACAGCACGCCGCTAATCAGAAGGCTCAGGGCTACGGCTATTGAAGCAAGCAATGAACTGGTTGGGGGCTGCCCCACTCCCAATATCGCCCAGCGAAATCCCTGTACTACACCCGCCATCGGGTTTAACCCATACACCACCTGCCATAAGTCCCCGGTGATCAATGTGGCTGAGTAGACGACAGGCGAGGCATATAACCAGGCCTGCACGATAAATGGCGTCACATAACCAATATCGCGATAAGCAACATTTAGGGCTGCGAGCCACAGACCACCGCCAAGCGCCGTGGCCAGGGCTAGCAGCATGAACAGTGGCAGGGTCCAAATCGCCTGTGTGGGGCGGTAGCCGTAAAAAACCATCATGCCGAGCAAGACCAAGAAGGCCAAGCAAAAGTCCACTACGCCAGCAACCACTGATGAAAGTGGGATCGCCAGGCGGGGGAAATAGACCTTGGTAATTAAATTGCGCCCGCTGACCAAGCTATTGCTGGCCTTGGTAATCCCATCCTGGAAGAACACCCAGGGGAGCAGACCGGCAAAGTAGAATAAGGGTGGTGGTACCTCATCAGTAGGAATACGGGCTAGGCTGCCAAATATGACGCTGAAGACAATCATGCTGAAAAAAGGCTTGAGGATCGCCCAAGCTGCCCCCAACAAGGTCTGCTTGTAGCGAACTTTAATGTCGCGCCAGATCAGGAAATAAATCAATTCCCGGTAGCTCCATAACTCCCTCAGATTAACGCCAGCCCAACCTCTCGATGGCTTAACGATGGTCAGCGAAAGCTGACTTTCCTCCCGCTGAGCGTCAACCACACTCACCGCACCTTCTCCTCTGATCTCATATTCCTTCGGTGTTCACGGTACCATTCGATCGTGTGGCGCAAACCTTCCTCGAAAGGCATCTGAGCTCGGAAGCCGAACAGTTCTTCTGCCCGGGAAATGTCCAATGCCCGACGCGGCTGGCCATTCGGCTTGGTTGTATCCCACACCAGTTGGCCTTCGAAGTCGGTAAATCGGACGATCAATTCAGCCAGGGCCTTAATGCTTATCTCTTGGCCTGAGCCCAGGTTGACTGGTTCGCTGACGTCGTAGCGCTCAGCGCCGAGCAGGATGCCCTCAGCGGCGTTGCCGGCGAACAAGAACTCTCGGGTTGGTGTACCATCACCCCAAACCACGACTTCCCGCTCTCCTCGCTCTTGCGCCTCTAGACACTTGCGGATCAGGGCTGGAATGACGTGCGAGGTCTCTAGATTAAAGTTATCCCGGGGACCATAAAGGTTGACTGGAATCAGGAAAATCGAATTGAAACCATACTGTTGACGATAGGTCTGTGACTGCACAAGCATCATCTTCTTAGCCAGGCCGTAAGGAGCATTAGTCTCCTCCGGATATCCGTTCCAAAGATCCTTCTCCCGGAAGGGAATAGGGGTGAACTTTGGATAAGCACACACAGTCCCAATAGCGACGAATTTAGCCACCCCCGCCTTCCACGATTCGTGTATCAATTGCGTACCCATCATTAAGTTATCGTAAAAGAACTCCGCTGGGCGAGCGCGATTGGCACCGATACCACCGACATTGGCTGCCAGATGAATAATAATATCCGGACGGGCATCCGCAAGCATCCGCTTCACCCCCACGGGTTGAACCAAATCGTAATCTTCAATATGAGGCACAAAAATATCCTTTGCTCCACGCTCTTGGAGCTTTTCAAGGACATAAGAACCCAGAAAGCCGGCTCCGCCGGTGACACAAACCCGGCGCTCTACCCAGAAATCACCACCCTTTTGTCTTTCGCTCATCATGTCCCTCGCGTTTCACAATTTCATGGCTTCATTGGATAATGAATTCTGCGTTACGGTAGCGATCTACATACGGATCTTTAATCACACCCTTTTGCAATAGATTTAATATCTCATGAATACCTTGTTCAACGGTCCATCGCGTCTGGAAACCCAACACATTTGTTATCTTCTCGTACGAGACACGAACATCGCGCATATCGCCTTCGAAACTAAAATCCCGGTAGTGTACGCGTGTGTCAGGAAGTGATTTATGAATGAGCGCCACAATCTCATCCTTGGTATAGTTGCCCTGTTTATCCCCTAAATTAAATATCTGACCTCGAACTTTCTCCTCAGGTGCATCAAGCCCGATCACCAATCCAGCAACAACATCCAAGATGTGAACAAAGGAACGCGAATAATCCCGTTGATAAATAATCAACTCTCCATTGGTATAAGCTTCCAAGACAAACTGGTTAATGATCAGATCAAAGCGCGGCCGCGGTGAAGCTCCATACAGGGTTGCAAAGCGAAAGATCAGGGGTGCGCAGTGAGATTCCTGAGCAGTCCCGACCAAAAACTCCTCGGCGGCGATCTTAGTCTCGGCGTACATCGACTGTGGGTTAAGCCCAGCATCCTCCGTCACTGAGACACCATCATCAGCCACACCATAAACACTATAGGTCGACGAAAATAACAGCCGTTCCACACTAAGATCATCGGCCTCGTTGAAGATCCTTTGAACGGCATCTACATTTGTCCGCCATGCGGCTTCTCGACCTACCGCCTGACAAGCTGGGAATCCAACCACAGCTGCCAGATGGACAACCGCTGAAACAGGGGGAGCACCGCGTGCTTCCGCTTCGCGTGCTGCAGTTAAAAGGACACCATCGTCACACACGTCTGCTCGCATAAAGTGAAATGCCGGATGAGGCAGGTAAGCTAGGAGCGACTCGCCGCCAAATAGCAAAGCGTCGACCACCGTCACCCAGTCGCCACGCCGAAGCAAGGCCTCGGTTAACACCGATCCAATATAACCCGCACCTCCAGTTATTAGCACATGACACTGCTCGCTCATATGACACTATCCAAACGTTGCATTCCGCATGATCGAATGCCGACCCATTCAGCTGACATTCTATGCCGACTACTTTATTTTATGAGCCTACTGAAAAAACTCCCGCCAACAGTAAACAGGCATATATATGAGGTGTGGGTTGTGCCTACACCACACATATGCGATTCCTTTACCCGCATTTGGGAATTTTCAGTGCCGTCATTTATGGTTTAGGCTCCATTATTGCGATAGGTGCCCTGCCATTATCAAGTATCACTTTATTTTGATAATGCTTAAGCAAGGGAGTGCTCACATTTCGCACCCAAGCGTCGTCCTCCTCGCCGAAAGTGTAGTCACGACCTTTGTAGATGATATGCTGTGGATTGGTTACGATCAGCGTGAAACGATGGGCCTCAAGATCAGCGTCAAACGCGTCGAAGTACTCTCGGTTATCCGACATCGCCATTTCCATCAAGAAGGTCTTTTCATACTGATGCTCAAGCTCTACCCCATCTATAAAACCGAAGGTGAGCAAGTGCCGTTCAGACATGAAGAGGATATTTCCACCCCGCGCCGTAGTTTCCCCCACAATGTCGCGCAATTGCGCCAGAGCATCATTAGCCCTCTCAAGATTGGGGAATGAGACAGGTCCACCCAGATCGAGCATGAAAAGGGTCGGTACCACCAAAATCAACGCCATCACTTGCCAAGCAGGTTGGGTAATGGAATCCCCATGATATTGGTCTTGCACAAACCGCTTAAACAGCAGATAGCTACCGATTACCATTAGATTGACCAAGAACGCGTCCAAGTTATGAAGATCGTCCCCACCGCCGATTTTGGTGCTCACCACCAAACTACCAACCAGCAGCACCCCAAGGATCGTCCCCAGACCCAGAAGCCGTATCGGATGCCAACGCAGTGGTCTTCGCCGGGCAGTCGAGATGATCAGGAAGATCAACGGCGAGGAGGCAAAAAGAATCGCCGGCAACACACCTGTTTCATAAGTGGCACTTGGCAAGAGTCGATACCAGAATAATGGAGAGTTCACACTAGATGCGAACCAAGCAGCCTGATTGCCAGACAGTGTTATGTAGACTGCCTGAGAGCCAAATGCCACAATGGAACCTGCAACCACCCACAGGAATGGACGAATTAAATAACGCCTGAGAGATAGACCGTCTAGTTTGGGTTTTTCAAGAAAATATAGGGCAGCAGCAAGAAACCCTGGAACTGGGTACCAATTGATGCGGCTGATTCCCCCCCATGCAGAGGCAAGGATGACCACAGCCATTGTCTTTGAGAATCGACTACTATCTGCCGCCCATAAAATGATGATAACCATAACTTGAAGATGGTAATAAACAGGTCCCTGAAACATGAATAGGAACGCCCACGTAATCCATAACACGCGTTTAAAAGGATCTGTGATTGAAAGACGTTTTGTCAGCAAAGTTGCCGCCGCAACCGTCATGCCGATCCAAAGGAGAACTTGCCACAAACGATGGATCTCGATTGGTATTTCGCGGAAGAGAAATGGAAGAGCCTGAAGGATGTAACGCGAGGGATGGAGCACTGGCCAACCTAAACTAGAAACCCCATATATCCTCTCGCCGAAGAATAAGGAAGCGAAATAATAACGGCTGCCCTCAGAATATCCCAGACTAAAGGGGAAGGCTGAGACCCATGGAATAAATATGGCAATCCTGTAGACTCCAGCAATTAGGAGCAAGCTGAGTGGCAGGGTATTGGACCAAGCCCATTGGTCGTTAATAGCGTAGAGAAGCGTCGCCCCTAGGAGCCCCAGACACCACAAGCCGAAGAGACGTAGGAGAAAACCCTCAAAAAAACGACCATAAGGTCCCATAATCAACACCGGCAATAGCCCCAGCAAGATAACGAAACCTAATAAATTAAATAGCCTGTATCGTTGGAGATTCTTGCGGGTAGAAACCAGGAGTTGTAGAAGCAATCCACCTACAGGGGTCCATGTGGCAAACAGGAAGATTAATTCGATGACTGCTGCCACTGCGAACAACACCAATAACGACATCCATTTCCAAGAGGTGGGAAGTACGCCGAGATCATTCGCCAGTTGGACGATCTGATAGAGCGCTCCCAAATTGAGCATCAGGGTCAATATGAGGATTCGTCGAAGGTGGGTCACCAATACACCTTCCTGCTCCTGGTCGATAACCTGTCGCTCGGTAGACAGGCGTTCGGACGCTCTAGCACCCTCCATAAAAGTCTTTACCTTTGAAGACTGGAGATTCTCTCAGCTGATTGCATTGGGTTGAGAGGAGTATCAGGTTGGCTTTTCGCCGCGGTTAAAATCATGGGCAGGAACGCAACTCCAGGCAAACTTGCCAGCATCATCAGTGTCCGAATAAGAAGAGCCAACATAAGACCACTATGTAACGAAATCCCTCCGATGTTCGAGAAGAAAAAGGTCATCGACACCTCTTGGATGCCAAGCCCATTAATCGATAAAGGCAGCAAAGTCACAAAATAGACAATAGTCCACAACCCTCCCACGAGCCAAAGAGGCATCTCTTCTCCCATCTCGATAATAAGCAGCCATATAGCCAGGAAGATGAACAGCATGTGTATCCAAGTGCATATCAGCGCGCCAATGAGTGCACTAGGTTTTTTGAGCCAGAAAGATAGCGCCTGGAATACCCGTTGTCCAAGTTGCCGCATTTTTCGCCAAATCCTTTCAGGCCACGAAGCGACGCTGTTGAGGGCATAGACAGCAACCGCTTCGGAACCAAACAACGAAATCGTTCCCTCCACCGCGGCAGCTTTCCATAGATGCACTAAACCGATAGGAAGCACAGTCGCCATTCCCAGAACGCCGATAAGCCTGTCCGCGATCAAAGAAGCCGTACAAATTGGGCCATCAAGTCTCATTTGCAAGCCGCCAGCCAAACGGACCACATCTCCGCCGATCGTCGTCGGAAGGAAATTCGAAGCGAAGAGTCCGGCAAAGGTCAAGCGCATCGCTTGGCCAAACGAGATTCCACTCCTCGCCGAACGAAGCAGGATGTACCAGCGGGTCGTAACTGCCAGCCGGGAAACCATTACCACACCAAGAACCAGAAGAAATCGTCCAAGTTGAATACGCCCAATTACGGCTAGAATCTCGTCCCACCCCTGCTGATTCAGCCAGTAGATAAGCAATAGTACGGCCAATATACTACCGATGATCCTCACAACTGACTTTTTCGTAGGTCCAGACATCACCTGCTCACTTATTCCACAAGCTAATACTCAAACCTTCGCTATCGTTGACTAGCCTCAATGACACTAATGTAGATGTGAATGAGGAGTTCCTGGTAATAACGAACCGATACCAAACGACCTTGCCATACAAAATGAGGTGATACGCTAATTTGCGATTGATTTACCTTCTAATTGGGCTTGTACTTGCTCCTCAATCCATGTGTATGTTCGAGCAAGACCCTCCTCCAGGGAGATTTCAGGTTCCCAGCCCAGAACCTGGCGTAACCGAGTGTTGTCTGAGTTCCTCCCGCGTACACCTTGCGGACCGGGCACATGCTTCTTCGTAATTTCGATACCAGCAATATCTGCGATCAGGTCCACCAATTGGTTAATCGTCACCATCCGGTCCTGACCAAGGTTCAGCGGTTCATCATAATCCGACTGCATCAGCTTATGGATCCCGACTACACAATCGTCAATGTAGCAGAAGGATCGTGTTTGTTCGCCATCACCCCAAATTTCAACCTCTGGATTGCTGGTTAACTTCGCTTCAGCTATCTTACGACAGAGAGCCGCAGGCGCTTTCTCTCGTCCTCCATACCATGTTCCCAACGGACCAAAAATATTGTGGAATCGGACGATGCGGGTTTCGATTCCAAAGTCCTCTCGGTAATGCATGTACAAACGTTCAGAGATTAATTTTTGCCAGCCATAGGCATCCTGAGGTTGCGCAGGATATGCATCTTCTTCCTTAAGCGGCTTGACATCAGTTGCTTCTTGCAAATACTCGGGATAAATACAAGCCGATGAGGGATACATGAGGCGCTTTACGCCGTTTACACGCGCCGCTTCCAATGTGTGGATGTCTATAAGGTTGTTATTGTGCAAAATCTGAGCATGATTGGATGAAATGTAACCCATCCCGCCCATGTCCGCGGCCAGTGCATAGACTTCGTCTACCGCGCGCGTGGCTTGAAGGCAATTATCCCAGCGCCGCAGGTCTAAGAGTTCGAATTCATCAGCTTCCGTATCGTCATATTCTGGACATTTAATATCTACTCCACGAACCCAACAACCCAAACTTTTTAATTGCTTGACCAGATGGCTGCCGATAAAACCACCCGCGCCGGTGACCAATACTCTCGTTTGAGTAGACATAAATGTTCCTCCTCAATCTTCAGATGAAAGATTGCGCTTATCATAGCTAAGCGAGCTATCCGTCAATTCTGTCACTCCCCATCCGCGGTCAGGAGACTGATGCTCTTGCCATGGATCTTAAGTACCGCCACGGCACCATCTTGCGGGTCATCCACGATTGGAAAACCCTGTTCCAAGCAACTCAAGCGACATATATCCGCAATATCACCATCGCCATCAATGTGGACCACATCATAGCCCTCCGTTCGTGCAGTCTTGAGCAGTTGTCGTGCCTCCCCTCGAACTTCCCGGTACAGCGTCATTGAATTTTCGATGTAGGCCACGGTCAACTTGGCCCGAAGGGCAATCCCCTCCGGGGTGATGATGTAGCGTAATTTACGCCTTTGAGCTCTTTTTACTTTGACGTAACCCTTGGCAATCAGACGCTTGAGGTGCCAATTCACCGTCCCAACCGCCACGCCAAGGCGTGCGGCCAGTGTGACCTGGCTGGTGTCCGGATCACGTTCGATCTCCTCTAATAAGGTGAGGTCGCGAGTCGATCTAGTGGAGTGCTCCATAGCTCGTCCATTCCTAAATTCAATTGTTGAATTATAACCTGGTTTCTATTTAGGTCAAGCCTGTTATCAATGTGCTTGATCTGACCTTCGTAGTACCCGCTGGCCAGTGCATGATAGGAACAAGAAAGAAACCGTGATCAGGGATTAGGGATTGGGGTGACATACAAGTCACCTCCATTTCTATCAGCTAGAGACGCTCTTTTTTTTAAAAAATGAGGAACTGGATTTAAACGTTAAGAGCCAAGTAAGCCAAAGTATGTCATTACAAGGATTCTTCGTGTTGCCCACCAACAACCCGCCGGACGGTGTAGGTCGGCTTCGACTGCGACTCGTGGTAGGTGCGAGCCAACAACTCTGCGGTCAAACCCATTAAGATGGATTGGAAGCCGAGTATGAACAACATGACAGTCATGAGCAGGAGGGGGGAACGGACCAAGTGTTCGTCAAGCAAGATCCGGCGCAAAACAAGGTAGCCAAGCAAGATGATGCTTCCCAAGATCAACGCCAGCCCCGCACCCCCGAAGAGGTAGATTGGCTTGTTGGCATAGCTTATCAGAAACTTGACGGTTAATAAGTCCAGGATGACCTTAAGCGTACGCTCAAGCCCATATTTCGCCTTGCCAAATCGCCTTGAATGATGGCGCACGGGCACTTCGATAATCTTAGCCCCCACACCACCGGCGTAGGCAGGGATGAAACGATGCATCTCTCCATACAAGTGAAAACCCTGCAGCACATATCGCCGGTAGGCTTTCAGCGTACAGCCGTAATCGTGAAGATGAACACCGGTGACCCGTGAGATGAGCCAATTGGCTATACGCGAGGGGAGCGTCCGAGTGAGAAAGGCGTCTTGTCGGTTCATACGCCAACCGGAGACCACGTCGTAACCTTCTTCGATTTTCTCCAGCATCATGGGGATATCTGCAGGATCGTTCTGTAAATCGGCATCAATTAAGACAATGACCTCGCCGATTGCATGGTCAATCCCTGCGGCAATAGCTGTCGTCTGCCCGAAATTACGCCGCAATTCGACCACCTTGACATGGGTGCTATCCTCGCCCGCCAACCGAATCAATTCCTCATTGCTGCCATCTGTCGAGCCGTCGTCGACGAAGACTAACTCATAGGATAGTCCTTGGAGAGCCTCGGTGAGAGCTATATGCAGTGGGTTGAGGCTTTCCACCTCGTTGTAAACCGGGACTACAACCGATACTCGCACGTTTCCTCAGCCACCTTATTTAGTAAAACACGAAATCGGATGTCAAAGATATGGTCATGCTATGTTGCCCAAAGGCGAACACCGCGCTGCTAGTCAAAGCCTTTGTTGGCGTTTTTAAGTACCGCCGTCACACCTGTCTCCCACCGATGCCAATCGCCAAAGCTCTGCTCGATGATCTCCAACCCCTCTCCAATCGGCTGTAGTCCGACCGCTTCCATATCGGCATCGACCATGATGCGCGCCAAGTCTTTGTAGGTGACTTTGGGCGCCCAATCAAGCAGCTTGCGCGCTTTGGAGGAGTCAGCCTGCAGGTAGTCAACCTCGGTGGGTCTGAAATAGCGGGGGTCGATCTCGACATACTGTTCCCAATCTAAACCCACGTAGTCAAACGCCTCCTGGACGAACTCGCGGATGGTTGGAGCCACACCTGTGCCAACCACATAGTCGTCAGACACCTCATGCTGGAGCATGCGCCACATCACCTCTACGTACTCGGGCGCGTAGCCATAGTCTCGTCGGGCGTCGAGGTTGCCGAGGAAAACCTTGTCCTGCTGGCCAGAGAGAATTCGCGCCACCGCTCGGGTAACTTTACGGGTCAGGAAGGTCTCGCCTCGGCGTGGACTTTCGTGGTTAAAAAGAATTCCATTAACCGCAAACAAGCCGTAGGCTTCTCGGTAGTTGACCGTCATCCAATAGGCGTAGGTTTTTGCGATTGCGTAAGGGCTGCGGGGCTCGAAGTGTGTGTCTTCCTTCTGAGGTGGCGGCGCGCTACCGAACATTTCGCTTGATGAAGCTTGGTAGAAACGCGCCTTGATCCCACTACTGCGTATCGCCTCCAGGATTCTCGTCGTACCGAGCCCAGTAATTGAGCCAGTGTATTCCGGCATTTCGAAGCTTACTTTAACGTGCGACTGTGCGCCCAGGTTATACACTTCGTCTGGGCGCACGTTATAAACAAGGTAAATCAGCATTTCCGATTGGGAAAGGTCGCCATAGTGCAGGAATAGCCGTGCTTTTGGATCATGCGGATCTTGATAGATATGATCGATACGCCCGGTGTTGAATGTGCTCGCCTTGCGGATCATCCCATGGACTTCGTAACCCTTGCTAAGTAAGAACTCCGCTAAGTATGAGCCATCCTGACCGGTAACTCCAGTGATCAGAGCTTTTGGCATTATCTCTCCTGAGAGAAGACTAGTTTACGAAACCAAAATTCAGGGTCTGAATTATACCTGCTATGGTCGATTCGTCAAGCGTCCGTTTGGCGCTCTCGAAGGACATCATACAGAATGGAGCCACCCAGAAAGAGAACGATAAAAGTTCCCACAACTCCGATGGCATGTACCACACTGAAGTAAGGGAGCCATTTGTAACGTTGGCTGTACCAGAGGGTAAAAAGGCCGGTGCTGATGCCGACCACCAACGCAGTGCGTCGTAACCAGGGACTGCTGATTTGTCTAGCGTTAACCCAAGCCCAACCCGCTAGGGCAGCCTGCACAGTTACAAATACAAACCGGTAGCGCGGATTGTCCCACTGGTCACCGGCTCCTCGATATGAGGCTAGAATCGCCGTCAACCACACTACGAGTGAAAGGTACGTTGGCAGGCCACGCCGCCCACTCCTACGAAGAGCAGCTAAAGGTGCGTATAGGAGGAAGGGCAAGAGTACAATCCAGCCAACCCCTCGCATTATCGCAATCATACGCCATAAGGGCGCACCATGATCAACAATGGCCGCGGGCAGAAATGGCCGGATAAGCCCATAGACCACGATCAACGGAAGATGAGCCCAATCTGGGGTGCCCCGAAATAAACGCCGGGTCCAGTCGGACTGCATCCAAAGTAAATTCAACTGCCATTGTGCGCCGGCAGACTTCCACCATTCCAATAAGACATCGAACCCAGCACTCGATAGATCACCAATCGTAGACCAAGACCGCACAACGAGCAGGGTAGCTACTAAAGCTAACCCCAATAGGGGCATAATAAACCACTTCGACCGACTCGTAATCAACCGTTTTTCCCATAACCATGCTCCGCCAACCACGCCTAGGATAGCTAAAGCGTAGGGCGGGGAGATCGGCATAGCGAGGACAAGCGCGGGCACGAGCATCGTAAGTAGACCCTGCTTTAGGCGCCCCAGCCGAAGGACTCCATAGCCATAGAGGACAATTGCCAACGCTGTTCCGATAAACGGCTCGCGCATCTGGGAAGCCCCCAGCAGGATGGCATCCGGGTAGAGTGTTACCACCCATGCCCCAAACGCAGCCACTCCTGGACCAAAGGTCATGGCAGCAAAGCCCCAAGTAAAAAGAACAGCTAATGATGATATTACCGCGGCCAATACGACGATCAGCAGCGGGCGATGAACATCCGGGCTCAGGCTGCGATATGTCAGCGCACTCACATAAAGCAATCCACCATATTGATCGCTTCCACTCCGCTCGGTAAACGCAGATATCAGCATCTTATCCGAAGTGGCCAGCGACCAGGCTTCCCCGTCTCGAATAAACGCGTCGTAGAAGACATATCCTGCGCGCTGCGGTTCTTCATCGTAGCCGAAGCGGGGGAGGGCATAGGTGAGAGCTATACCAACTCCAAGGCGCAACGTCAATGCCACTCCCAGAACCACCGCCAGCCATCGGGGGCTATCCCCAACTGCAACCCACCTCCAGGCGAGCCATATCATAACCGCGGACATGGCACATAAGGCGAAGTAGGCTAACCAACCTGACAGCATTTCCCCTTGCCCGTCAAGCGCGGCTAAGATACCGCTGACAAGGAGCACACCTCCAATCCAGGGCAGCCAGATCTTAAATCGACTCATCTGGATAAAACCTCTACCGGTGCCTTATTGTGAACCCAGAACCAGGCTGCGCGGACCACCACGTAGATAACGATCATCTGCAATGGCACCAAAAAACGCGGGTTGTCTCCATGATCAACCAATGTTTGTATGATTGAGGTCATCCATATCAATCCAGCAGCGACCACCGCATATCGATCGATCCCCAACCTAGTTCGCGCACGACCGCTGACTACCGTCAGTCCGGATAGAAATATAAACGAGGCATTGGCTGCTATCGAGAGGACTCTACCTACTAGAATCAGCCCAGTTAGAAGAGCACGAGCTGCAGTGGAACTCACAGCAGACGGCTGCCAATACACCGGCGCCTTCCAGAAGCCAACCCAGCCCTGCCACACATTGCGGAAATACAAACCGGGGTGTTCGCGTATAAGTTGAATGGAGAGGCGACTTAATTCACGGGAAAGCCCATAGAAAGACAATCCGGTGGCCTCCGACATCGCCGGAATCGCGTCCCAAATAGCGTTTGTCTGCACCCCTCGCTCGGCCACATGCAGATCGCGATAGTATATATACGTGTCCCGAATAGGAGCCACCTCGTCCGGTAGGTATTCGAAGTACTCGCCCGTGTGCTGCACAAGGCTATAGCCACCCATCATCGTGGGAGAGAGCACGTTGAAACTGTTATATATGAAAAGCAGCCACCCACCCTGGATTAAAAGTGGGCCAATTGAGTATGCCGCCACTCGTACTAACCGCTGCCGCCACCCTCCCTCTCCAGCAAGCCACACGAAAGGAAAAAACCAGATGGTTAGGGGGAAAAACAATGGACGGAACATCCCCGGCGCACTGGCTCCTAGACCCAATATCAGAGCCAATCCGATCCCAGCAGCTAGGTTCCTTACTCGCCCCAGGGCTACCAGTAGAGCCAAACTGAGTACAATCCAGAAGATCGTTGAGGTCTCAGTCAGCAGGTTAGCTTCGAACAGCAATTGGCCAGGTATCATGTCATAGAGACAACCCACCAGAGCTCCGAAGACAGCGCTGCCCGTTGTGCGCCAGGTGAGCCAAAAAAGCAGCATCGAGACGACCCAGCCAAGTGTCATTTGAGCTAGCCACGCCCGCTCGAGGTCCAAACCTACTGCTGCGAGCAAAGCCGGGAAGCCTGGCACGCGTGTGCCGTCGTAACCTTCCAAGGTAAGGCGTGACAGCACCCTTGCTAAGCGCATATACGCATTTGTATCGGGGTAGGAAATCGGTTGATATACCGACCACAACCATGCGCGTTCGAGGACTCCAATTACAGCAAGCGCCACCCCCCAGCGAAATTGGGGCTCACTCATCCAAGACCGTATACGCGCACCCAGGCTTTGCAGCACTGTCCTATTCCATGTCTTGGAGAGATCGCCTGGCGCGTTCAATCCAGGTGTAGCGAGTTGCATCACTCCGCGCCTGAGACGCAAGGTGCTGCCTGCGGTCCGGGTCTGAAGCCAGGGACCGGATGGCATCGTTCCAGGCGTCAACATCCTCGGGAGGCACCAGAACGGCGTTCTTGTCATTCAATACTTCGCGCAGCACCGGAAGGTCGCTCGAGATAATCGCCCGGGTGGCAGCAAGGTATTCGAACACCTTCATCGGGCTGGCGAACCTGGCAGTGTCGCCGCCACCGCTTACCGAGATGCGCCGTTCATAAGGCATAAGCAGCACCTCACAGGCAGCCTGAACGAGCGGCAAACGCTCATTGGACACAAATCCCAATACTTGAACATTGTCCACCCCACTTCCCGCAATACGCCGTCGCCAACGATCGACCGCTGCAGGTTCACCACCCGCCCAGATAAATTGCATAGTGGGATTGCGTCGGGCGAGCTCAAGCATCAGGTCGATTCCCCGCCCTGGATACAAATGCCCGGTGTAACCGACGGTGAATGATTCCTGCATGCCAAGTTCTCGCCGAGCTTCCTCCGGTGTGGGTAGATCCGCATAACGTTCCAGATCAACTCCCGTCGGAGCGATCACCACGAATGGAGGCTCGAGCGAGATCTTGTACACTCTCTCCAACCAAGCACGCAAGGCCTCGGTTATAGGCAGCAAGCGGCGAGCGCCCGAGCCGCGTAAATACTGACCGAACAACCAGGGACCAAACCGCCCTTGAGGCTGATCATGAATCTCGAAAACCGTCGGCAAGCCTCGCCTAGAAGCTAAAGCTGCAGCCTGCAAGGGCCAAATGTAATACAAATCTGCCCTCCAAAGCCTCGCTGCGAGCACCGCCCGCAGACAAAAATCATAGCGTCGCAGCCGTCGTGCAGCCCTAATCCAACGGATAGGAAAGCGATCCCGGATGCCATAATGCTCTGCCAGAAATTGCCATGAAACATCCGGCGTACGACCTGGTAACCAAAGTTGAATCGTGTGACCCAGACCGATAAAAGCTTGGCAGACCTTCATCACCCGAATCGAATTCGCCTTTCTGGAGGGAACCTCAGAGGTAGCAATACAGGCGATACGCATGGCAGTTCAATCCCCAGTAGACAAAGCCGGCGCAAGTTCAACCCGCTGGATCTCGCGCAAGGTCTTCCAAACCATGATACATGAAGTAGCCAGGAAATATCCGCTCAGCAGCACCGCCATCCCAGTAGCGCCCCAACGCGGCACGAGAAGAATTGTCCCAGAAACTTTGAGAACCGCCACTAAGAATAACACTTTTGTGGGATATTCCGGTAAACCCAGCGGAAGCAGGACTAATTGACTCCAGAAGAAAATATTTACCACAATAACCCCAACCAGAAGGATGAGCAGATTTATATACGATGTGGGAAGGAATTCCAGGCCATAAAGGGCAATAAACCATTGTCCAAATATTGCCAACCCAAGGCTCGCCGGCAAAGTCCAAGCAGCCGAGATCACACTCCCACTGCGCAGGATGTATCGTACATTTTTCCAATTCCGGCTGGCAACTTCGCGCGCCACCTCACGATAGGTCGTTCTGATCAGTGGAGTGACCGGGGTTATCAGAACGTTTGTGATCGCCTTAGCAATTTTATAGTAACCGACCTGAAGCGGTGTGCTGAAAGCCCCTAGCCAAAGCATCTCACTATCTCGGGTGACCAGCTTGAGCGTACCTGAGAGGTTGGTACTGACGGCAAAACGAATCAGGTCCCTTCTGCGATCAGATAGCAGCGAGAGCGGCGCTCGCCACCACCCAGTCCCCCATTGTGCCCGAGCATGCCACAACGCAGCTCCGGAAATGCTCACTGCCAGTACAATCTTGCCTACCAGATAAGCCAGCACCACCGACTCAATCCCTCCATCAACAATGAAAACAACTATGATCAAGAGCAATGTGAGCAAACTTTGTACAACGGTAGCGATTGCAATGGTTCTGAATTGGTTGAAGTACTGTAGCAGGCCACTTCCGCTCTCATACATCAGGTTGGCCAATACTGAAAGTCCATAAAATATAAACAGACCCGTCAAGCCGGGATCATGGGCGAAGATTCGTGCTCCGAGCGGAGCCAGAGCAACGACGAGTGTAAAAGCAATCAGAGAGCTCCCGACCTCAGCCAGGATGGCGGCTTTAAAGACCGCCGCCGCATGGCGATTACGCCCTTTAGCATCAAACTCACCAATGTAGCTGACGACTAATTCACCCATGCGGAAGGATGTCAGGCGGTTAATATTACTTGCAAACTGGGTGATGATCCCCACATACCCAGCTCCGACGACCCCTAGTAGGCGCGCGGTCAGAATCCCTTGTCCCATGCTCATTGCGGCAGAGATGGTCTGAGCGCTGAACAAATACCCAGTATTGCGCACGACCCGCTTCATCAGCGGGTGACCTAGGAAACGCTTTTCGACGTATCGCAGAAAAACTATTGGAGATTCAGGCAACTTAACCCCTTATACAGAGGTATCTACTTGGCGCGCCCATTCCCGTTCAGCTAAATACCAGCTGACGGTAGATTTCAGCCCCGCTTCAAGAGAGACCTGCGGTTCCCACCCTAAAAGACGACCCGCCTTGTCCACCTGCGCCAAGTTTGCCGCCATATCCGCCGGATGAAGCGGTCGATATTCAACTTTCGCTTTACGACCGAGCTGTTCTTCAAGTATCCGTATCAAATCATTTATTTTTACCACCTGGTGACCGCCCAGGTTGATAATTTCGTAGCCAACCGGCTGAATAGCCGAGATCGTTCCACGGGCGATATCGTCCAGATAGGTTAAACCGCGTGATTGTTCACCATCGCCATAGACGACAACCTTGCGACCCTCATGAATCCACTGAATAAAGCGGAATACTACCATATCCGGACGGCCTGCCGGACCATAGACTGTGAAATAGCGAAGGATTGTCACGTCAATATCATGCAAATAATGGTAAGCGTGACACATTGTCTCCGCCGCCTTCTTGCTAGCAGCATATGGTTGGAGAGGGAGGCTGCTATCGGCGTCTTCCGGTGTGGGCAATGGTGCATCGGCGCCATAGATACTTGAAGTTGACGCCATGACAAATTTTGGAATACTGTAGTGGCGACATAATTCCAATAAATTAATCGTCCCAACGATGTTGGTATCAACGTAGATCCATGGGTTATTTACACTTGGTCGTACTCCGGCCCGCGCCGCTAAGTTGATCACCGCATCAAAGGGCTTTGTCTCTGCAACGAAGTCGGTCAATGTCTCATGATCGGCGATGTCGATTTTGTGGAACGTGAAGCCCGGGTGGCCCTGCAATCGCCCTAGGCGCCATTTCTTCAATCGCACATCGTATGCGTCGTTCAGATTATCCAGGCCGATAACCTGATGACCATCTTCCAATAAGTATTCCGTGACCCGGGCACCGATAAAGCCGGCTGCACCAGGTAGCAGGTAGCGTGCCATCAGAGCCTCACCACCTTGGGATCATCTAACCCCGCCGCACCCAGCGCGTTTCGGGTGTCAAATACTAACTCGGCTGCCTGGGCCACCGCCGGGTAGTCAACAGTAGCGTGATCGGTGATGATGATCACACAATCCGCCTGCTTTACCGCCTCGATCAGATCTGGAACTGATTTCAAATCCCATCCTTCGTGCCCAATCGATGGAATGTAGGGATCGTAATACTCCACCTGGGCTCCCTTCCCGAGCAGTAAGCCAATCACATCCAAAGCAGGCGATTCGCGCGTATCTGATATGTTCGGCTTATAAGCCACACCCAGGATCAAGAGCCGGGAACCCATTAAAGGTTTTCTTCGGTCGTTGAGAGCATCCTGTACCCGATCTACAACGTAGCGTGGCATGTTGGTGTTGATCTCACTTGCCAATTCAATGAAGCGGGCGTTGTACTTGACGCTTTTAAGCTTCCAAGAGAGATAGAGCGGATCAATGGGGATGCAGTGGCCTCCCAATCCTGGGCCAGGAGTGAACTTCATGAAGCCAAAGGGTTTCGACGCCGCGGCCTCGATCACCTCCCAGACATCAATACCCAGCCGATCACACATCAATGCCACTTCATTTACCAGACCAATGTTAACCGCCCGGAAAGTGTTCTCAAGCAACTTGGTCATCTCGGCCACTTCGGTGGACGAAACCCGCACAACGCTCTCCATCGCCTGGCCATAGAGCGCGGCAGCCACTTCGGTACAGGCGCGGGTGATTCCACCTATCACCTTAGGGGTGTTGACCGTCGTCCAATCCTTACGACCCGGATCCACCCGTTCTGGGGAAAACGCCAAGAAAAGGTCTTTCCCTACCACCAGATCGTCGGCTTCAAGTTCTGGCTGAACTATCTCACGCGTTGTGCCAGGATAGGTTGTAGACTCGAGAATAATCAGCATCTCGGGGTGAAGAACTGATCGTAAGGACTGAGCAGCTGAAACGATAAACGATAGGTCTGGATCGCCTGTCTTACGCAAAGGAGTGGGCACGCAAATGCTCACCGCGTCCACCTCGGCTAAGGCTTGGTAAGAAGCGCTTAACACGAGCAAATCATGTTCGATCAATTTCACGACCTGCTCACCTGGCACATCTTCGATGTAACTTCGCCCTTGTCCCAGCCTTTCAATCTTCTCTGGGTCAGAGTCAATTCCGACAACATTGTAACCCGCCTCGGCGAGTAAAACAGCCAGAGGAAGGCCGACATAGCCAAGACCCACAACGCCGAGGCGCGCCTGACGATTTGAAAATCGATTCATGAGCGCCTGCGCAGCAGGCGGTAAATCAGGAATATGCTTGGTCATAGGATGGGTTTGCTCCTGATACTGAGGTAAATCAGAATAAACTGAGTTGCTCTGGATCGGTAGGTGGCTCAACTTCCGAGGACGATATCTGTTGACTGCGGGCGATGAGTTCTGGCAAGAGAGCGAAGTCCTCTTCTACTACCCGGCGCAGAGAAGGCTGATGTAAAGCCGCGGCTGGGTGGTACATGGGCACCACCAGTCGACCCATAACCACACTTGCTTTTCCATGAATGGCGCTGATACGTACGTTAGGAAAGTAGCGGGCCATGGAAAACCGCCCCAAAGTGACGATGACATTTGGGTTGATAGCTCGGACTTGGCGGTCCAGGTACTTCGCACAAGCTTGTATTTCGTCAGTTTGGGGATCGCGATTGCCAGGAGGACGACACTTAATGACATTACAAATAAACACCTGTTCACGGCTCATGTCAATACTGGCTAGCAATTCTTCCAGAAAGCGGCCAGCAGCACCCACAAAGGGACGACCCTGTTCATTTTCATGGAAGCCAGGGCCTTCCCCAATGAACACCAGATCGGCGTTGGCGGGACCTTCGCCAGGGACTGCATGCTTACGGGAATGATGTAGCTTGCATTTGGTACACACTGCTACCTCAGCCGCGATTGCCTCGAGCTCTCCCTCTGGATTCACCAGTCACCTCCGTCTACCTCAACCCGCCTCCTATGCAGATCTGTCAAGGTCATCAATAACGCATCCTCGTTGTTGTCGCGGTAATAATTCTCTTTCCGGCCCTTGATCACAAAATCATGTTTTAGATACATATTTTCAGCCGCATGGTTAGAAACACGCACTTCAAGTGTGGCGATCTCAGCTCCCATGCCCACCGCCCATTCAAGCACCGCCAGAAGCAACCTCTCTCCGATCCCCTGGCGCCGATGATTGGGATGAACAGCTAATGTGCTAATATGCACCTCATCCGCAATCAACCAGCAACCCGCAAAACCGATCACCGATTGCGGGTGTGTATCATCCAACTCTGCGACAAGCAGATGGGCAGCTGGATTCCTCGTCAGCTCAAACCGATAGGATCGCTCTGGCCAGGGCAGCGGGAACGACAGGCGGTCAATCCGAAGCACGACCGGCAAGTCATCGAGTGTCATCTCCCGGATGAGCATATCCGAAATCTTTTGCCTCACACCGCGCTCTCACGTCGAGGTCTGAGGTAGATCAATGTCAGAGCGGCTGGATCGGAGACCTTCCCAGACCGCATCTGCTCCCAGGCCAACTCCGCCAGGAAGCTGGGTCGGCGGATACACTGCGCCGGAGGCGCTAACACAGCCTTTGGTTCATCGGAAAGAGCTTCGCGTCCCTCGGGGTCAACCTCACCACAAATGTAAGTTCTCTCCCTAAGAAGTTCAAGCACATCCGCCCAGGTAAGGCTTTCAGCCTCCGCTTGGGATTGCCAACCGTTATGCCTCCATTTGTACCACATCCCAGCGATGCGCTTCCGACCAGCTCGGATCACCGCCAACATGGGTTCAGGCCGGTGCGGTTGGCTTTGGACGAGGATATCAAACGTGGGGATACCCACCAGCGGTAGATTATGGGCCAAGGATAAACCCTTAGCCAAGGCCATACCGATGCGTAAACCGGTGTATGAGCCAGGTCCTAGCGCAACGGCCACCCCGGTCAATGAAGCCGGTGTGCTCCCCACCCTGCGCAAGATAAGCGCCACTTCAGGGGCTAGCTCGATTGTATGATGATCGACACCCAGCCAAATAGACTCCGCCAGCACCTGGGATCCGTCATGCAGTGCAATACCTATCATCCGAGTGGCGGTGTCTAATGCAAGCAACATCATCAGCCTCCAAAGGTTACCTGGCGGAATTTGCGTAACATACGATCATAGCGCAAACCGAAGGCCTCGATATGCAATCCTCGCCGCATATCATCCACCCAGCGCAGGCTGATCCATAGACGTTGGGGAGTAAGCGCCTCAGCTACCCGTTCCGGCCATTCCACCAGTAAAGGACCCCCCCTTTCCAATAATTCCTCTAAACCAAGCGCGACCGCCTCGGCAACGCCACTCAGGCGGTAGGCATCGAAGTGAAATAGCGTAGCGGCGTCTGCCCGTCGATACTCATTTATCAACACGAAGGTTGGACTGGTGACCGGATCAAGCGACCCCCAGCCGCGTGCAATTCCCTGGGCTAATGTCGTTTTTCCAGAACCCAGATCACCCGCTAGGCAAACTAGGTCGCCTGGCTGCAACAGTTCACCCAGACGAACCCCAAAACGCTGGGTTTGCTCAGGACTGTGACTGAGAAATTCGAGGCTGTGCTCATCCAGTATGGGCATGGACCGTGATGGATTATACGCCAGCCATCCTGCACCTACAAGCAGCGCGGAAAAAAGAACGGATAGGGCTATGCGGTTTGGTTCATCCAGGTTTCGACCGACTGCCATAACCCCGAACTTCATGTGGCCCCTTCCCTTCCGGTCGCCTACGTGCTACTATCTACCCCATGCGGGTCTTAGTCCTCTCAGACATCCACGCTAACCTCACCGCATTGGAAGCGGTCCTCGACGCTGCCGGACCCCACGATGCTGTTTGGTGCTTAGGAGACCTGGTAGGTTACGGGCCAGACCCGAACGAGTGTGTCGAACAAGTTCGCTCTCTCCCCGAGTTGCTCTGTCTTATCGGTAACCACGACCAAGCTGCCTTGGATATGATCCCACTTTCGCGTTTTAATCGGGACGCTGGCGAGGTTGCAGCCTGGACACAGCAAGTACTAACAGAGGAAAACAAGAACTTCCTTCACTCATTACCAAGTAAAATCGTATTCGACCGTTTTACCCTGGTCCATGGAAGCCCTGATCAGCCAGTTTGGGAGTATATACTTGATCCCCATACCGCTAACCGCAGCTTCGATGTCTTAAAGACGGAATATTGCCTAGTTGGGCATACCCACCTGCCGCTCATCTTCCACCGCCTGCCTGAAGAGACCATTACAATAATTATGCCAGTGGAATGGGGAGAAGCCATGCCTCTCACCCAGCAGATGATTCTCAACCCAGGTTCGGTGGGACAACCTCGGGATAGGGACCCTCGCGCCTGCTATGCAACCCTCGACCTCGAAGCCAACACCTGGGAGATGAAACGGATAAGTTATGACATCAGTCAGGTGCAACTACGCATCATGGAAGCCGGTCTCCCCGAACGACAAGCACTACGGCTCATGGCTGGATGGTGAACAGGAACCATCCGGACATGTAAGACGTCCTAGGAATGAAGGCCCGATCATTTGAAACCAGGAGGCGATTACCATGAGCAAGCACATCACACTCTTTTTATTGCTAATCGTTGCCATGATCTTGGCTGCGTGCGCCCCAGCAGCGAGCCAAAGCTATGAGCAGGGATTAGCCATCGAGGCGCCCGCCCCGGCCATGGTCGTCGAAAGCGACATGGTCGCTGGCGCCCCGCCTGCCGAACCTAAATCAAGTTTCGCTGCCCAAGATGTAGTTGCTGAGAGGCTGGTGATCCGCAATGCAAACCTTACGCTTGTCGTCACCGACCCGGCTCAATCAGTGGAAGCCATTAGCCAGATGGCTCAGGAGATGGGCGGCTTTGTCGTCTCTTCGAATATCTATCAAACCACTTATGATGACAACATACTGGCCAATCGGGCTTCAATAACTATCCGTGTTCCTGCCGATCAGTTAGATGAGGCTTTGAGCCGCATTAAACAGGACGCCATCGAGGTGCGCAGCGAAAACGTTTCTGGGCAGGATGTTACCCAGGAATACACCGATCTGCAATCCCAGCTACGAAACCTAGAGGCAGCGGAGGATGAACTACGGGAGATTATGAAAGCGTCAACCAACGCCGAATATGTATTGGATGTTTTCGAGCACTTGCGCCAGGTTCGACAAGAAATCGAGATCACCAAAGGCCGGATTCAATACTACGAGCAATCGGCTCGCATGTCGGCAATCATTGTTGATCTGCTCCCCGATGTAGCTACCAGGCCATTACAAATCGGCCGTTGGGAACCGCAAGGTACAGCCAAAGCCGCTCTCGGAGCATTGATCAATTTACTTAAGTATATGGTCGACGCTGCTATTTGGGGGCTGATTTGTGTGTTCCCGATCGCCGCGATCCTTGGCGTACCCGCCTGGTTCGTGGTTCGAGCGATTAGACGCCGCCGTAAGATTAAGCAGGATGAATCAGAGGCATCCTAGCCTCGAAGGTAGTTGCCCGGGCGCCTTATCGGAGGATACAGACCCCTGACGAAGGTACCCATCCTAAAGGATGCAGCTACAGCCTTATCCGAATATGTAGCCGCTGGCTTTAACCTGCGTCGGCTGAGTAAAAATCCTCAACCTTGCTCAATCGCCAATCGAACTTGGGAAGCCAGCTTCCCAAATGCCCCTGTATGGGTCATCTCCAGACTTCGGGGACGAGGTAGCGGGATCGGTAGATCTAGACACACATGAGCTGGGCGCGCGCTTAGCACAAACACCCGGTCTGCTAGAAGGACCGCCTCGGAAATCGAATGGGTCACCATTACCACTGTCACCGTCCGCGCCTCCCAGACGCGCATTAACTCCGCGCCCATACGTTCACGGGTCAGCGCGTCGAGCGACCCAAACGGCTCATCGAGCAGCAGCAGATTGGGCTCATGGATCAGCGCGCGGGCGATCGCCACCCGCTGTGCCATACCCCCTGAGAGATCACATGGATAAGAGGTCTCAAACCCATTCAACCCCACCAGGTTAATCAGATTATTGGCACGGTCCTCCGCCTCCCTAGCTGGAACCTGCTGCAACTCCAATGGCAGTACGATGTTACTTAAGACCGTGCGCCAGGGCATCAGGTTAGCTTGTTGGAAGACAAAACCAATGCGCCGCCTGGGCTGTGCTAACCGCTTGCCTTCAAAGACCACTTCTCCATAAGTAGGCGCAATTAGGCCAGCCAATAGACGGAGAAGAGTGGTCTTGCCACAACCTGAAGGCCCTACGAAACATACAAATTCTTGCCGCGAGACGGTAAAGCTCACCCCAGCCAACGCTTGTATACCTCCATCACCATTGGGATAGACCATAGATAGATCGTATGCGGTAAGGATCGGGGCTGACTCAGACATCTTCAGGGCAAGAACTCATTGGTGAAAGCCTGACTTAGATCGAGGTGCTCCTGCAACAACCCCATCTCTAGCAGCACCTGCTCCATGTTCTCCCAAGACTGTGGATCAGAGTAGCCCAAGCGATTCGCCTTCCAGAATTCAATACTGGCGACAAGCACGCCGCGCTGAACAGTCTCATCCGCCTGCTCTAGACCTTCAACATATAGCTTCGAGATCTCATACGCCTCAGCCGGGTCTTCTATCGTGTCCTGCAATCCCTTCAGGGTCGCAGCCACCATCCGCTGGACCAGATCTGGATGCTCGGTAATGATCGTCTGGTTGGTGATCAGGCCATTAGAAGTCAGGTGAACATAATCCGCCACCCGGATTACATTCACTGGAACACCCTGAGCTTCGAGTTGAAGAGGTTCGTTGTTGGCATAAATAACGACCGCATCTTCCTGCCCTTCGTAGAGGGATTCCACCTGGTTGTAGCCGATCGAGTCAAGAGTGATCGCATCATTCGATACGCCAGCCGCGCTCAATAAAGCCCGGTAGCCGATATACGATGCCCCATACAAACCCGGAATACCCACCCGTTTCCCGATCAAATCGGCTGGGGTCATGATCCCACTCTCTACCGGAGCAGCAACCGCCACCGGATAGTCCTGCCACCAAGCCATCACGTACACCACTGGTAAATCCTGCGCTCGCGCCAGGAGCACTTGTTCGCCAGAAACAACAGCAAAATGAAGCTCATTCGCTCCGATTAACTGCACAGCCTCCGTTTCTGGAATGTGGTTGAACTCAATTTCAATACCGACATCTTGGTAGTAACCGTGCTCAGCGGCGACATATAGGGGAGCAAATTGAACATCCGGTCGGTATCCCATTGTCAGACGGACATGGGCGGTCGCCTCCGTAACTTCTAGTTCAGGGCTCTTTACGCCGACGCAACCCGACAATGACAAACAAAGCGCAAGTAAGATGAAGGTCCAACGCAGTGACATAATCCATTGCCTCCTTAGGATCGAGAGGTAACTTCACGATAGGCCAACAGCCAACGCTCTAGTCCTGCCACCACTCCATACAGCGCAAGCGCCATGCCGACCAGGTCGAACACCACCACGAAGACAAGTGCGGTGTCGTATAGGCCACGCCCTACGTTGATCAGATAACCTAGGCCCTCGTCAGCGGCCACGAACTCGCCGACAACTGCCCCGATCACCGAGAGCGTGGCACCGATCTTCAGCCCCCCAAATAAAACCGGCATCGCGGCTGGCACTTCAAGCTTGGCGAAGATCTGCCAGCGAGTGGCTCGCAGGGAACGCATCAGGTCTCGTAAATCTACTGGCACTGAACGCAAGCCGACCACTGTGTTAACCAGTACGGGGAAGAAGACGATTAATGCACTGATCAACAACTTCGAGAGGCTCCCCGTGCCAAACCAGATTACCAGCAATGGCGCGATTGCCACCACCGGGACAGACTGAGAGGCGACGATGTAGGGCGCTAATAGACGCTCAATTGTGCGTGATTTGGCCAGACCATATCCCAGGCAGATGGCTACCGTCAATCCCAACGACAGCCCACCCAGCACCTCAAGTAAAGTCACTACTGTATGCCGTAGCAGACTGCCATCATCGAGCGCGAGTAAGAAGCGACTCCAAACAGCTCGCGGAGAAGGCACCATGAAAGCCGGCAAACCGCTCCACCGGGTGAAGGCTTCCCATGCTAAAAGAGTTAAAAGCAGCGTTACCGGCAGCGTCCATAAAGTAAATTTGCGTCGTGTCGACACCCGTGGTAAAAGGGTTGCACCTGTCTGCTCGTCCTTCGTCATCCCCAAGCTTGACCTCTCAATGAAATACCCCGAAGGGTCTACCTTCGGGGCAGACACATGCAATTTCCAGCGCGATGCACCACAAAACAAGCCCCCGAAGATGGTCATCTTCGGGGCACAACTCACCACCCTGGTGGACATCTCCAGCCAGGTTTATAACCTTCTCCCATCCGGACTTTACCGTCGGCTCCGGATTTCCACCGGATCTTGCGTCAAGGACGCTTGCGGGCTATACCGCCGATCGGGAATTGGGTTTGTGACCCTCACCCTGCCCCGAAGGCTAAACTATTCTATTGTTATTATTATACCCGTTTCAACCGAACTAAGATACCGCATCCCTACACATTCAACTCTCTCATATCTCCTGTACTCACGAAAATCACCCGCTCGGCGATGTTGGTCACTCTATCTCCGATACGCTCCAGATTGTGGGCACACCACATTAGATAGGTCGCTCTTTCTGCACTGTCAGGTTTATCGGCCATGATCTCTAGCAATTCTTCGAAAATCGCCTGATAGAGGCGATCCATCTCATCATCACGATTGGCGATCATTTGCGCAGTATCAGCATCATGCTCTACGAAAGCTTGCAGAACTTCACCTAACATCTCTCGCGCGAGTCGGACCATATGCGGAATGTCGATCAATGGTTTGAGCAGCGGCTCGTCCCCCATAAGAATGACTGTTTTTGCAATACCAGCAGCGTGGTCCGCCATGCGCTCCATGTTAATCACGATGGTTATAACCGCAACGACTGCTCGCAGGTCGCTTGCCGCTGGTTGCTGAGTGGCGATCAGCGCCAGACATGCATCCTCGATCTTGAAGCGTAGAGCATTAATATTTTCATCATCGTCAATCACTTGCTTAGCCAAGGCGCGGTCGCGATTCTGGAGACTCTCGAGGGAGAGAGCTATTGCCTGATCGACCATCGAGCCCATCTGCAGCAGGTTATCCTGTATCTGGATAAATTCGCGGTCATATGCTGTTCTTAAGCTGTACGACATCCTGACCTCCCTCTCGCCAACCGGCTAACCTACCCGGCCTGTGATGTAAGCCTCTGTCCGTGGCTCCTTTGGTCGGGTGAATATCCTGGCGGTGTTATCAAATTCAACCAACTCTCCGAGCCAGAACAAACCGGTCTTGTCCGAGACTCGCGCTGCCTGCTGCATGTTGTGGGTGACCACCACGATAGTGTAACGCTTTGAAAGCTCCCTCACCAACTCCTCGATCTGTAGTGTAGCAATCGGATCAAGCGCCGAAGTTGGTTCATCCATCAATATCACCTCCGGTTCGACAGCTAGCACCCGTGCGATGCACAGTCGCTGTTGCTCTCCGAGCGAGAGTTCCATCGCGCCTGCGTTCAAGTGATCCTTAACCTCTTCCCATAATGCAGCCCGTTTTAATGAGCGTTCGACAATTGCATCCAATTCTTCCCGCCCTCGGGTCAGCCCTAGCACGCGCGGACCAAAGGCAACATTATCAAAGACCGATTGGGGGAAAGGGTTGGGAGTTTGGAATACCATTCCAATCCGCTGGCGGAGATCCACAACATCGACTGAGGGATGGTATATATCCTCACCATCAAGAAGAACCTTCCCTTCTAAACGGGTGTTGGGAATCATGTCGTTCATCCGGTTTAGGCACCGCAGAAAAGTCGACTTCCCGCAACCTGAAGGACCAATTAATGCAGTGACTTGGCATTCGAGGATCTCCATTGAGACCAAGCTTAACGCCCTCACGGAGCCATAATAGAAGTCCAGCTCTTGGACAGCTATCTTGGGTGATTGCGTTTTATTAGCCATTGGTCGCATTGTACACCAGAACACCTCCTATGGTTTCCTCTGGCAACTTGTGCCGGGAGAAGTATAATCATCGACGATGGACAAACCTCGTTCCAGGCGCATTCGCTTGTTGTCCTCCCTACTGATGGCTTATCTGATAGTCGCCGCATGCAGTTGCAGGATGACTGGAGGCCTCCCTGGTTCATCCTCTGACGCGATAATCGAAAACAAGGGCTCAGATACAATCGTGAACTTAGCACTGGCCTGGGCAGAAGCCTACCAGGACAGTCATCCCAAGGCGCGGATCTCCGTCACCGGGGGAGGGTCTGGCACGGGAATCGCCGCTCTGATCAATGCCTCGGTGGATATCGCCAACGCCTCACGCAAGATAAAGCCGGAGGAGCAGGCCCAGGCGGAAGCCAATGGCGTCCTCCCAGTGGAGTTCGTTATCGCCAGAGACGCCATCGCCATCATCGTAAATCATGAAAACCCCGTTGACCAACTCTCGATCGATCAGATTGCCGACATCTACAGTGGGGTGATCAATAATTGGAGGGAAGTAGGAGGGGAGGATCGACCTATTGTGCGGCTATCACGCGAGACCAACTCCGGCACACATGTCTATTTTCTGGAACAGGTGCTTCGTGGTGGGGACAAGAATAATAAGACACTATTTTCAACCGACACCTTATTATTGCCATCATCGGAGGGCATTAGCGTTGAAATCCGCCAAAACCCCAACGCCATCGGCTATGACGGGTTAGGTTACGTAACGGATGATCTGAAAGTAATTGCCGTTTCCCACGATGCTGCCGGCCCATTCATCCTCCCTTCACCAGCAACAGTTATTAACCAGCAATACCCGATCGCCCGCGATCTCTATATGTACACGACGGGAGAGCCCACTGGCGAGATTAAAGCTTATTTAGATTGGATCCTCTCACCTGAAGCTCAACGGATTGTCTTAGAGCTAGGCTTTGTTCCCATCGCGCCTTGAGGTTGGTATGCAAAATTTTTCTTGGCGTGAATTCATAATCCCTTGCCTGATCAAGGTCTCCGGTTACTCGGCGATATTATTTGTAGGATTGATCTTCCTTTTCTTGATCCACGAGGGCGCTCCAGCACTGGTCGAAATCCCGGTCTCCACCCTTTTCAGCATCCGCTGGTACCCGATTGAGAGCAATTTTGGCATCCTACCGCTTATCGGCGGGACTGTCGTCGTCACGTTAGGCGCAGCCATATTTGCTATTCCCCTCGGCTTGGCGACGGCGATCTACATCGCCGAGATCGCGCCGCGTTGGGCGAGGGAAATTCTCAAACCGTTGGTCGAGGTGCTGGGCGGTCTCCCGTCGGTTATGTTGGGATTCCTTGGCATTCTGGTTGTCACCCCTTTCGTGCGCACCACCCTCGACATTCCTACCGGACTGACCGCCTTCACCGGCGCCCTGATCCTGGGGGCGATGGCCATCCCTACCATTGTCAGTGTGGCTGAGGACGCGCTTGACGCCGTTCCTCGTACCTACCGCCAGGCCGCGCTGGCGTTGGGGGCGACGGAGTGGCAGACCATCTGGCGGGTCACGCTACCTGCCGCTCGGTCAGGCGTATTGACGGCGATGATGTTGGGCATTGGAAGGGCTATTGGTGAAACGATGACGGTTATGATGGTGACCGGAAATGCGCCGATCCTACCTACAGGGCTGGGAGCTCTTTTCCGTCCAGTGCGCACCATGACTGCCACAATCGCGGCTGAGATGGGCGAGGTTGCCAACGGCAGCGTACACTACCATGCCTTATTCCTGATCGGCATAATTCTCTTCCTAATATCTTTGGTTATTAATATTGCGGTTGCCAGCGTCGTTTTCCGTCAGCGCAAACGCGCTGAAAGAATTTTATCCTAGCCACGGATAACACAGATTTCACTGATTGATGATGATTTCACCGATCAGAATAAGCTTGATGAAAAATTCAATAAAAGTGAGGGGGGACAATGGAAGGATTAAAGTATCCTGAGGCGTCACTTACTCACGAAATTATTGGTGCAGCAATGGAGGTGCACAGAATCCTTGGTCCAGGCTTCCTCGAGAGTATTTACCAGGCTGCGTTGGAGTTCGAGCTTCAAGCGTGTGGTTTACACGCAGATAGCCAGCGTACTTTGAACGTGAAGTATAAAGACAGGATGATTGGAAGATTTAAAGCAGACTTGGTGGTTGAGGAGAAGGATCATCTAACTAATGTTCAATATTATAAAATTCCACAATTTGCTGGCCGTGGATAATTATGGGTAAACGGGATTAACTTGAAATTGTAATAATCTATGAAATCTGATTAAGCGGACCACGTATAAACTGATGCTAGAACCGGAAATATAAGCAGATGAAATCTGTGAAATCTGTGGTTTCGAGGTCTAAACGACATAACCTCATCCAGCGTCTCGGCTTTGCTGGTATGACGCTCGCAGCCATAGTCACCATCATCCCAATCATTCTGATAGTGATATATATCTTCTGGCAAGGAGCGCCGGCCACCTCATGGGAGTTTCTTAGTGGATTCCCACGCGAAGGGATGCGAGCGGGTGGTATCCTACCAGCGATCGTCGGCACATTCTGGCTGACACTAGGCACCGGTGTGATTGCTGTCCCACTTGGAATCGGTGCCGCCATCTACTTGGCGGAATACGCTCCTGATAACCGATGGACGCGCATCATTCGGATCGCCATCATCAATCTGGCTGGCATACCATCCGTCGTCTACGGCCTATTTGGCCTGGGGTTGTTCGTACTATTCCTCCAATTCGGGACCAGCATCTTAGCTGGCTCCCTAACTTTGGCTATCATGACCCTGCCGATAATCATCAGCACTTCAGAAGAAGCCCTTCGCGCAGTTCCTAACAGCTTCCGCGTGGTGAGCGTCTCATTGGGTGGCACCCAATGGCAAACGATCCGACGCATTGTATTGCCCCAGGCACTACCCGGCATCCTAACCGGCGTGATCCTTGGACTCGAGCGCGCGGCTGGTGAGACAGCGCCTATCCTGTTCACCGTGGCAGCCTTCTTCCTACCCCAGCTACCATCATCGGTCTTTGATTCCACCATGGCTCTCCCCTACCACCTGTTCGTAATTTCGACCCAGGTTCCAGGCATGCCGATCCGAATTCAATATGGCACTGCCGTCGTCCTGTTGACATTCGTGCTCAGTATGAACATTATCGCCACGATTATCAGATCCTACACCCGGGCTAGGAGGCAATGGTGAGCAGGGAGATCACTCATAAAACCATACCGACCCAAGAAGGGCTCGAGAATAAAATCGTCATCGAGAACCTGAATGTCTCTTATTCGGACGGTACCGAGTCTTTGCGGAACGTAAGTTTAGCCATCCCTAATCACGCGATTACCGTCCTTTTCGGTCCAGCGGGTGGCGGTAAATCAACACTATTACGTACGATCAACCGCCTGAATGATTTGGCTGATGTCGTCCATCTCTCCGGTCACATTTGGCTGGATGGTGAAGACCTGCTCGATCCACGTATCGACGTAATCGCCTTACGACGACGGGTCGGCATGGTATTCGCACGACCGGTGGTGCTTCCCATGACCATCCTCCAAAATATGACCTACGGATTAGAGTTAGCTGGTATACGATCACGCGATTATATGGAAAAAACCGTCGAACGCAGCTTGCGGGCTGCTGCACTTTGGGATGAGGTGCGCGATCGCCTGAAGGAACCGGCGGTAGCCCTCTCCGGGGGTCAACAGCAGCGGCTATGCCTTGCCCGGGTGCTGGCGCTCGAACCGGAAGTTATCCTGCTCGATGAACCCACCTCCGGCCTAGACCCCATCTCAACTGGTAAAGTGGAGGCCTCGCTGCAAGAATTGAAACAACTTTACACTATCATCCTTGTGCCCCATTCCATCCAGCAGGCGGCTCGCACCGCTGATTACGCCGCATTTATCCTCAACGGCCAGCTTATCGAATACACGCGTGGGAAGAAAATTTTCGTCAACCCGCAGGAACAAAGGACCGAGGACTACGTTGAGGGTCGTTTTGGCTAGGGATCAGGAAATAGATATTAACCAAGCCATAACCCTACAAGAGAAGAAAGAATGCAGCTGGCCGGCCTTGACGCCAACTCACAATCAGCATACACTAAAATTAACAGGCGCCCCCGTCGTCTCGTCGATTTCCCTCGAGCCGACGGGGACTTCTATTTTGGGCAACTCATCCTCCCACTTCTTGCACTCCTGTTGCTAACCTCCGCTTGCAACCACACCCCAGATTCGCTTCAACAAACCTCTGACCCGACACCGATGGTGTGGTTACAGAGCGCTACGACAGAGCCCAGCCTCACCCCGACTCCAACGTCTACCCGTTCCTCAACCCAAAACCCGCTCCACCCTCCAACCCCAACAAGACCCGCTTGTCTTGACCAACCAGGTACCATCGTCACCGGAGCGTTGGAGAATCCTTTGCTTCCACAAGAATTATCCTTCCGGGTATATCTACCACCTTGTTACACGGAAGATCTGGATTTACGCTATCCCACGCTCTACTTGCTGCACGGCTTACAGGCCAGCGATAGCCAATGGGACGAGTTAGGCATCGATGAGCAAGCCGATGCGCTCATCACCGGCGGGGGAGTCCCGCCTTTCTTGATTGTCATGCCATGGCAGAAGACTGGTGTGGAGATTGAGACGACGATTGTCGACGTTCTCGTCCCCCATATCGACCATATTTATCGCACCCTTCGCCAACCAGCCTGGCGAGCCATCGGGGGTCTCTCCCGTGGCGGTGGTTGGGCGCTACGAATTGGGTTACGGCATACGGACCTCTTCGGCACAATTGGTCTCCATAGCCCGGCGATTTTCTTCAGCGACCCCTACATTGCCGCGTGGGTAAAGGATATTCCAAAGGAAGCCATACCCAGGTTGTGGATCGACATCGGCAACAGAGACTCTCTTCAAGAGCCTACATTGGCGTTAATAGCTTTGTTCGAAGAACTCGGTGTACCTTACACGTTACTGATGCCTGAAGGCGACCACACCTCTGAATATTGGTCCACTCACCTCGAAGATTATCTTCTCTGGTACACCTCGGTATGGTAAGTACATCGTCAGACTCGCGCTCTTGATATGGCTACGGTTCACGAGATCGAGAACATATCAGACAAAAATCGGATGAGAATTGGCTGTCGTGCTTCCTAAGATAAGGGTTGACCTTGATGAGGTAATAGTGGTCAATCACGCTGGTTTTGATGGAATGATGTCATTCTGAGGAGCCCTTCAATAAACTCAGGACCGGCTCCGTCGAAGGGATGACAACCCATCGCCTTCACCATGACTGAGCACCAGCTTGTTAATCACTTTAACGCGCCACGGTGCTGGCACGCCGCCTTGGGCAACTACCTAGATAAACCTCGCCTGGAGGAATAAAGCAACTCCAGGCGAGTGTCTTAGAGGAGAATTATGATTATAATAACCCATATTCATAAGTAGAACATAAATACTACCTTAGCGTTTGATTAAAGAGGGTCTTTACGTCTTCGTTAGTGACTCCAGTATCTCCTGCTCTCGGATCGGCCCCGGCCTGAGAATCTGGGGAATAGCTTGCGTGCAATCAACAACAGTCGACGGTTCTCCTCCGGGAGTCTTTCCACCATCTAGAATTAGGTCAATCCTTCCATCTAATCCATCCAAAACCTGCGCTGCTGTACAAGAGGTTGGCTGATTGGAGCGATTGGCCGAGGTCACTGCTAATGGCCCGGCAGCCGTGAGAAGCGCCTGAGCTAAGGCATGATCGGGCACCCGAATACCCACTGTCGGCGTGGCGCTGATCTCCTTCGGTAGGCTCAGTCTGCGCCAGACAACCAATGTCACTGGGCCAGGCCAGAAGCGCGCTGCCAATTGGCACGCCATCGGCGAAATCTTTAATGCTATTCGGGTCAACTCGGTTGCGCTGGCGATTAATACCGGGATTGGATTATCACTGCTCCGCCCCTTGGCCTGGTAAAGACGGACAATGGCCTGCGGGTTAAAAGCCATTGCACCCAATCCATAGACTGTGTCGGTGGGGAAAGCTACCAATCCACCATCTTTGAGAACCTGTAACGCGTGTGACAGCTTCTCCAGTTCGTAGGCGGGTAAAACCACGGTCTTCATCTCAACCCTATCCCATCCTATCGATCACTAATAAACGATCTTGACCCGCCAGATCCTTGCGCACCTCGACATTAGATGTCGGTAGAACCTCCTGCGTTGCGGCCAATGCTGTATCACCCTGTCCGGCCCCGATCTCAAATAACGCCCGACCGTTCGCCTCCAACAGGTCGGGTATACATGCCAGTAAACGACGGATGATCACCATCCCGTCTACGCCGCCGTCGAGAGCCATGCGTGGCTCTCGGGGGGCAACCGCCAGTCCATGCAAGACCTTAGTTGGGACATAGGGAAGGTTAGCGCAAATTAGATCGAATGAGCCAGCCACTGATGCAAGAAGGTCAGCCTGAAGCAATCGCACTCGCGAGGCGACACGATGTTCTCGGGCATTAGATTGAGCGACTTGCAGTGCACTAAATGAAAGGTCAGTCGCAGTAACCCATAGGTCAGGAACCTCGGCTGCCAATGTCACCGCGACGCCTCCACATCCCGTCCCGACATCCGCCGCCATCCTGCGCTTAGGATGTTGGATGAGGAACTGCAATGCCCCTTCGATTAATAATTCAGTCTCAGGTCTAGGTATTAGAACCTCGGGGGTGAGCCGAAAGCGCCGCCCGTAAAATTCCCACCAACCGAGAACATGCGGCAAAGCTTCACCATCTTGGCAACGGGCTACCATGTTGATGAAAGCCTGGGTCTGAGCCTCATTTAGTCTTGCTTCGGGGTGGGCCAGGACCCAAGCACGCGTGCAACCAAGGGCCTCGCTCAGTAATATTTGTGTGTCGAGACTTGGCGTGTCGCTGATAGGTCCTAGTGTGCGGCGACCAAACTCCAGCGCCGCACCGACTGTCGATGTGTGACTCAAGTATCAATCTTGAACGGCTTGCAGGCGTTCGGCCTCCTCCCGCGTGGCTAATTCATCAATGAAGAGATCAAGGTCACCGTCTAATATAGCGGGTAAATTATGTGAAGAGAGACTGATACGGTGATCTGTTACCCGGGATTGAGGGTAGTTATAAGTGCGGATTTTTTCCGCGCGTTTACCGGTTCCAACCTGAGCCCGCCGGTCAGCAGCCTCCTCCGCTTGGATCTCTTGGATCGCCATTTCGTAAAGACGAGCTCGCAGGATGCTCATCGCCCGCATCCGGTTTTGCAGCTGCGATCGTTCATCCTGACACTGAACCACCATCCCGGTCGGGAGATATGTCAGGCGGACGGCGGTGGCGTTCTTCTGGACACTCTGTCCACCGGCGCCGGCTGAACCGAAAACATCCATCCGGACATCTCTATCAGGGATTTTTATCTCCACCTCATCGGCCTCAGCCAGCACGGCGACGGTGGCGGTGGAGGTATGAATGCGCCCCTGCGACTCGGTCACCGGCACCCGTTGCACACGGTGCACGCCAGACTCATGCTTCAGGCGAGAATATGCCCCCTTCCCCTTGATCAGAAAAATTATCTCCCGGAATCCGCCTACGCCGGTCTCGTTTTGCGAGAGGATATCCAAATTCCACTTTCTCCCCTCGGCATAGCGGCTGTACATGCGGAAAAGATCCGCGGCGAAAAGCGTCGCTTCATCGCCCCCAGTGCCAGCTCTGATTTCCATAATTACGTTGCGTTCGTCGCGGGGATCACGTGGCAGAAGCAGGTGCTTCAATTGGGCCTGGAGTTCCTCAAGCTGCGCCTTAAGCTCAGCCACCTCCCCCTCAGCTAATTCACGCATCTCTGGATTGTCGCTTTCGCTGAGTATTACCGCTTGCTTGAGTTGCTCATTCAGAACGCCGTACTTTCGATAGGCGATCACGATCGGTTCGATGCTCGAACGTTCGCGAGCCAACACTGCAACCCGCCGGAAATCCTCGCCAGCTTGCGCCAGCTCGGCTTCCAGATCTTCAAACCGCTGCTCAATCCCAGCTAATTTCTCTAACATCGCATTCCTACACAATAAACTCCCACGGCGGGAGTGGGAGGGTTTTCTCATTATACCATGAGGCCAAGACTGTGCTGTCCTGGTAAGAAATGCATGATATGTTTATCTTCCTGATACATACTTAGATCTTGCACTCCGCGCTTGCGGTACCCCGCATATACTGTTCCCTTTCTTACACTTTGGTTTTTTCAGTGCAGTCATAAATAACATCCCTCACCAGAGCTTTGTCCTTAGTACCATCGAATGAGTCCATCAGACAAACATTGTAAACTATGTCATCACTTCGACTGAGATCCCCTCGACTGAGCCGAAGATCTTGAGCCCTTCAACAAGTTCAGGACAGGCTCTGTCGAAGGAACAAGCCTGAGCGACCCCTTCAGTTACTCGAAGGACAGGCTCCGTGAGCGAAGAAATCTCATGGGAACCTCCTCCTACAATTTGGCGTCTATAGATCAGAACAAGCCTTTGTATATCGGAGGGTACCATGCACCGCTTAAAATCAATATCTCTATTTATGCTCCTGCTTACTTTTACGCTACCCTTGGCAACCCCGGCTTACGCCGATGGGATCATCATTCCCGAGCCCCCCATCTGCATCCCCGGACCTTGCCCAGGGCCGATTCCGATCGCCCAATTGGCGATCAAGTACCACCGGGTCCAGGTGACGATCGAAGACCAGGTGGCAATCACCCGAGTAGATCAGGTCTTCCGAAATGACAACCAATGGGAGATCGAGGGGACATATGTCTTTCCTCTTCCTCCTGGTGCTGCCGTCACTCAGTTCACCTTATGGATGGACGGAGAACCGGTGGAAGGGAAAGTCCTCACACGCGATGAGGCTCGCCAGACCTACGAGGAGATCGTGCGCGCCATGCGCGATCCAGCTCTGCTCGAATACGCAGACCGGGACGCAGTGCAAGCCTCGATTTATCCCATCCCTCCAGGCGGTGAGCGCCGGATCGAGCTCGAGTACACTCAAGTGTTGGAAGCTGATAATGGGCTGATCCACTACAGCTACCCACTCAACACTGAAAAATTCTCAACCCAACCTCTCGAGGACGTCAGTGTCTCTGTCGAAGTGCGCTCTCCACACCCCGTTCGGGCGATCTACTCGCCATCACATACGGTTGCCATCAATCGGGATGGAGACTTCCACTTCACAGTAGGTTATGAAGACACATATGTCACCCCTGACAAAGACTTCGAGCTGTTTTATTCCATTGCTGACGCCGACATCGGCCTCAACCTGATCACCTTCCGGGACCCCGAATCCAACGACGGCGACGGCTTCTTCCTGTTGCTGGTCGCCCCCAGTGTCGAAGTCGATCCCAACCGCACGATCGCAAAAGATTTGTTGATCGTGATCGATCAATCTGGCAGCATGGATGGTGAGAAATTCCGTCAAGCTCAACAGGCGCTGCATTACGTGCTCGACCATCTCAACCCTCAGGATCGTTTCAACATCATATCCTTCAGCACCGGCATCCGCTCGTATGCCAGCGGGCTTCGGCCCGCCGAGGAAGCCTGGCAAGCGAAAGATTGGGTCGACTCGCTCTCCGCGGCAGGTTCCACCGATATCAACCTCGCGCTGCTGGAAGCCGTTGCTCAAGCCGATGACCAACGACCTACGATCATTATTTTCCTCACCGACGGTCTGCCGACCGAAGGTGTCACCGACACGCAGGCAATTCTGGAGAATGTCAAACAGGCGGCTCCCAGCAATATCCGGCTGTTTGCCTTCGGCGTGGGCTACGATGTAGACACCTTCCTGCTCGACACCCTGGCTAAGGACAATCATGGTGACACCACCTATGTCACACCCGAACAAGCCATTGATGAGTCTGTTTCCGGCTTCTATGCCAAGGTGAGCATACCAGTGCTGATTGACATAGAGCTTGACTTTGGCGATGTCGTGACATACGACCAATATCCTGATCCCCTCCCAGATCTCTTTGCCGGAAGCCAACTGGTGCTGGTAGGACGCTATCGATCACCCGGTTCAGGGACAATACGACTTACCGGGCAAGTGGACGGCAGGACCCAGAGCTTCGACTATCCATACCAGTACTTCCGCAGTTCAGGTGGTCCTGATTTCCTGCCCCGACTTTGGGCCACACGCAAGATTGGCGCCCTACTCAATCAGGTCCGGCTCCAGGGTCTAGAGGAGGAACTGGTCGATCAGATCGTGAAGCTGAGCATCCTGTATGGCATCGTCACGCCTTATACATCCTACCTGGTGACCGAACCGATGGCATTGGGGAGGGAGGCACAAGAGGGTATCGCCAACGACGCTTACGGAAAGTTGCTGACCACACCGACGATGGTCTCAGGCGAGGCCGCCGTAGAGCGGGCTGCAGCCGAGTCGTCGATCAGCGATGCCGAGGTTCCAATGGCGTTATCTGGCGCTGCGGCGGACGTCGTCCGCCTGGCTGGAGCTCGAACATTCCGCCTGGTCGACGGTGTATGGATCGACACCGCCTTCGACCCCGACATCATGACGACCACGAAGGTGCCTTTCCTCTCGGATGATTACTTTGCCCTGGCTGACGCAAGATCAGACTTGGCGAACGCCTTCGCTCTTGGGTCGCGGGTGATCGCTATTGCTGGCGGAGTGGCCTATGAGGTGGTTGGAGCAGAGGAGACTGGTGATCCAGTCACCCTCCCACCCACAGTCGAGAGCCAAGAGGTTCATAATTTACCAACGGACGTTTCACCTGCGTCCCCAACCTCCAGCACGGAACAGGACAGCGGCTTCAGCCTACCATGTCCAGGTTTCGCCATTGCCATCGGTCTGGCTGTTGTCCCCCTGGTGCGGCAGAAACGACGCCAGCAGCATTAAGAATTCAAAATCAGTAGGGGTTGTCTAAGCCTCTTCTTAGACAACCCTTTTTGATTTGCTATTTAAGGCTCATGGGTTTCCGACTAATGAAGTCTCGGCAACCACTACCAAGTCCACCTTCTTGGACTGCTTGCTTGAATGTAGATAAAAAAAGTCGGCGGAGGCCGACTTTGCAGGTTGTTGGTGCAGTTCCAACTGCCGGTTATCCGGCGACTAAAGTCGCCGCAACGACTGCCAAGTCCACCTGCGTGGACTTCTGACCCTTTTCTTCAATCAGAGACTGAGGAAAGAAGGTCTGGTTGAGATCTTGGCTCCTCCTTCCAAACTGGCCTTGATGGTCTCCCTCATTTTACGGTTTGGCAACGATTAGGGCATCAATCAGCCCTATAGCCTTCTTTAATGGTCGATGCTGGGTGTAGATAACAGAAGTCGCCGTAGGGCGACTTTGCACGATGTTGGCGCGGTTTCAACCGCCGGTTATCCGGCGACTAAAGTCGCCGCAACGACTGCCAAGTCCACCTGCGTGGACTTCTGACCCTGTTCTTCAATCAGAGACTGAGGAAAGAAGGGCTGGTTGAGATCTTGGCTCCTCCTTCCAAACTGGCCTTGATGGTCTCCCTCATTTTACGGTTTGGCAACGATCAGGGCATCAATCAGCCCTATAGCCTTCTTTAATGGTCGATGCTGGGTGTAGATAACAGAAGTCGCCGTAGGGCGACTTTGCAGGTTGTTGGTGCAGTTTCAACTGCCGGTTATCCGGCGACTAAAGTCGCCGCAACGACTGCCAAGTCCACCTGCGTGGACTTCTACTAAAGGATCCCACCACAACCTCATAAATAAAGTCGCCGTAGGGCGACTTTGCTGGTTGTTGGTGCAGTTTCAACTGCCGGTTGTCGTAAATCGGACGAAACGCTAATTACTAAATAAGGGTGTGCAGCTATTCTCTGCGAAACCGACCGAAAGTGTATACTCATCGTCTGCGGCTGGATCTAGGTCGAAGTCAAATATTAATCGCATCGACGCGCTCAGGGGAATTACGCGGCTCTCACCTGTCCAGCCGGAGGTAATGTTTACATCTGGTGATTCATGGCCATCTTCATTCCAAATTACCTTCTCAAAATCCAAAGGACCCAATTTCACATAATCCAACTCGCCATCGCCCAGAGGCCAGTTAAGATAAATTTCATCAATTGTGATATCGGTTGAACTTCCATTGTTTATTGTCCAATACGCCCGGTCCTCGTCAGTCCCGAAACCATTAATTGTGATTGTAGAACAATCCGGGGTCGGGGTCTCGGTCGGTGTGTTGGTTGGTGTCGGCGTCGGTGCGGGTCCGGTATTTATGGTGAAATAAACCCACACCCAATCGCTATAGTTGTCCCCATCATCCTTCGCCCTGACCTTCAGCTTATGCAAGCCATCATTGATCGGCGTGAATCCATCTGGCCAATATGGGCTGTTAACGGGATGGGTGTTGCAGGAGGAAGTACCAGTAAAGCCACAATATTTAACTGACAACTGGTCTTGCGAGTGCACAAGAATGTCGCCTCCATCAACCCAATAAATCATGAATTCCACTTTTTCGATCCCGACCCCGTCGTCACTAGGGTAGACACCAATCTGCTGACAAGTATCCGGATCTACATTGTCAGGATCATAAGCAAATGCTTGGGCAGGGATATCATCTCCGTCGTTGTACGTCACTCCATCCGGTGGATCGAGGATCTCAATGACTGGGTTGACCCAACATTTTGTTGGTGTCGCTGAGAACGCCGGCAATGGTGTATCCGACGGATCTATCTTTGGTTCCTTGGTCGGTTTCGGTGTCTTTGTCGGCCTGTAAGTACTTGTCGGTACAGGCGTCTCAGTTAGTGTCGAGGTGGCAGTAGAGGTGGGTTGAGGAGTTGGCGTAGCGGTGAAGGGATCATCTCCTTCAAAGTTGCGCGCGGTCGCTGTGGGAACAGGGGAACCCATCGCGATCTTAATCTCTTCCGATCTCTCCTCAGCCTCCTCAGGGGACAAACCCAGATCATGAAAAACCTCATTAAAAATCGACAGACGAAACACTCCCTGAGATCCACTGAACTCACCCGGAGAGTAATCTGCAGCCAACCGAGAACGAAGGCCGAGGGAAAATGGAAGCGATTCCGCATAGGCAGAATTCAACAGGAACGCAGCCCAAATCCACAACATGAGAAAAAATAAAAAGACAAAAAGGGCGGCGAACATCCAACGTCGACCTGCCCTGGTTCCTGGTTTATCAGACAAGATTACTCCTCGCCTTTCTCTTTTTTGGGCGGCATAACCCAACCGGTCATGCAACCCTAAAATACCAATCCCTCTCCTTTCTCGTCAGAGCCTCAATTAGGTCCAGACGAAGCGCATGTCCCCAAAATGAGACTGGTCGCTTAGCAGGCAACCGTAAATTTTCCCTCAGATCGGCAGCCCTCCATCACCCGTGATTCAGATGATCTGCTGATCACGACACATACCACAATAGATTATCCTACTAAGCTGCATAATTCAAGCGGCCTTTTAATCCTAGTTCATTAGTGATCGATCTAAGCATTTGGGTGGATTCATGCTTCTAGTTTAGCAAATTCACGCCTACCGGTTAACTTCTATGTGATTGCCAGCGAACACATCGCTCCAATAAGGCTTTTTTGTAACCCTGTTCTCAACCCTCCCGCAGGTTCTGCCTGTATTGTACGTCTATCCGGAGCGCTTGATAAATCAGGATTACGAGGAATGTCGCTGGCAACCTGCGGGAGGGCAAGTAATAAGTCTGTTGCGGTAGTAAAAAGGTTACCAGAGCCGGATTCATTATTCCGAGAAGGTACGTGATCTCCTATCCAAATGCTAGGGGCATGAGACTGTTAAAAAGTACGTCTTATTGACAGTTCCCATGTCGTCGTTGCCATCCTTGGCTCCGGCCTGCAGCTTAATGGTTTGAGGGGACGTAATCCCACTTAGGACGATCGACCCCTCATAGTTGGCGTCCCAGGTTGAGCCTGAACCCGCCGTCCAGCCCCCACCGATCAGCATCATGCTGATGTCCGACGACCAACCCGTCTCCGAGCTCTAATACCTCATCTTGATGTCCGAGTCACTCACCCCCTGGGAGGATTCTGGGTCAACCACCCGGATCAGGACATCGAAGGTGCATTGGTCCAGCGTTGGTGGAGATGGAGCCAGTATGCTGACCTGGGGGTTGTTGGCCGAGGGTGTGTTCGTTTGTGTGGGTGTCAGAATCTATGTCGGTGTCGGGGTTATAGTTGGCGTCCCAGTCGAGGTGGGTGTCGATGTGAGATTCTGGGTGGCCATTGTCGTAGCCGAGGACGGGACATCGCCTTCGAAATTAATTGCGGTTGAGGTAGGAACTGGCGTTTGCAAGGCTAGATTAAAAGCATGGGACTGTTCTTCTGCTTCCTCGGCGCACAATCCGGCGTCTCGCAATGCATCCCTAATGATCGATAACCGTAACCGCGCGATGGACCCGGTGATCTCACCCGGTCCGTAATCCGCCCCTAGACGTGAGCGCATGTTTAACGAGGAGGGAAGCGTACTAGCTGAGGCGGGGTTTAATAAGGAAGGCGGCCACAACCCACCCAAAAAGCAGCAGCATAAAGATGAAGAAGGCGTTGATCAGCCATCGCCGACCTACCATAGGTTTTTTTCGCCCTCTGTAAGATCAGAACAATCGACCAAGCGGGTCCAACGACCATTCACCTCGTATACTATGACCTCCTGGCGTTTGCCACGCAATTGCGCTCGGCCACGACGACCGAACTCAAATTGCTGGCGTGTTTTTGCCATGTAGCCGAAGGTATCTTCGCTGATCATGAGTTTCCCGCTTGCCGTTTCACGGGTGATCTGCTGAATTCGTTGTGCCGTATTTACCGTATCGCCTATTACTGTGTAATGCAAGCGATCCTTAGTGCCTAATCCTCCGGCGATAACTTTACCAGTCGATATACCGATTCCAACTTCCAAAGCCGGTAGCCAATTGGAGCTGCGATGCTCTTTTATTCTCTTGACATAATCAAGGATCTCGAGCGCAGCGTGGGTAGCTTCGAGCGCGCTCACCTGAGGCGGCACTCTGTGTGGCAGGATACCAAAGAAAGCCATGATCGCGTCGCCATCAAATTTGTTCACTACACCGCCATGTCGTGCGATGATGGGTACCACTCCAGAGAAATATTCGTTCAAAGTCCGCATTACTTCTTCCGGTTCGGCCTGTTCAGCTAATGCAGTGAAACCTTGCAAGTCAGCATAAAGTATCGTTGCGATCGCCGTTTGACCTTCGAGCAGCACCCCTCCTCGAATTATCGCAGTGCGCAGTTGGTCACGAACTTCAGGTGTGACCGTTCGTCCGAGTAGATCTCGGTATACTTCACCCTCCCGTAAACCAGCCACCATTGTATTGAAGGTGCGAGCTAACACACCAACCTCATCCATGCCTCTAGCAACAACCTGAGTATTCAGGTCGCCACTAGCGACTAGGGCAGATGCCTCAGCGATATCGACCAATGGTCTGGTGATCATGTTTGAGATCAGCAAGCCGGTAAAGACAACCAGCACCAGAGCTACAGCGCCAACACGGATGACTAACGTCGCCCGTTCGATGTACCCCCGGTAAACCTGGTCCGGATCTTCCCCTTTGAGCAGCGAAACACCGAGTAACCCCATTTCCTCGGTTCCCCTCCTTACGATGAAGGGGGTGAGCACCTCTCCATAGATCTGTCCCGCGACCTCGATGTCGCGATAGGGGGCTTCTTCTCCTTCCGGTACATGCGCAGCCATTATCAACTCTGAAGTGAGGGCCAATCCAGGAGGATCCCAGGTTTCCTGTGAGCCAAACGTGGAAGTGATGAGTTGTCTCGAATCTACATCGTATACCGAGACATTTGCACGGGCATCTTCGCCAATAAGCTGTACGAGATTTTCCAAATACTCCCCGACCAGCACCGCGCCGAAGACAATCCCATCCTCGTCGACCAGAGGTCCGGCGACAAATAGGACGAATTCCTCCTGCTCACCAAGACGGATGGTTTCCATACCGGCTTGTTTGTTACCGATCGCGTCCTCCGACTCCTCCGCCTGAGGATCAGGGAAGAGAATTCGTTGGACGAACGGCCAATCACAATAGAAACCCTCGCCACGCAGGACAAGGTAATCCCCATGAGGTGCGTCTGGGCTACTGCGCCTCGCAGCAAGTAAACTGGTCCCCTCCCGATCCAGGACCACCGCCATATCGACATCGGTGTTGAACACCAAGGTTAAGACCCGCTCACGCAGATCCTCTGAGTCACTGAGAGCCACCGCCTCCGGAATGCCCTCTGTATTAGCTATGGCACGTTCGATTTCTAGTAACCTCTCCTCAACCCGTACGACCTCATCTGTGGCTTGCTGCCCGCTATCGCGCAGTTGGCGTAAGAACCGCACCCGGTCTGCTTCACCTAAGATCCGGTTCACAATTAATGTGGCAACCAATGCCAGCACAAGCGCCATAAACATGAACGGTAGCGTTATTTTCCAGCGCAAACTGAATCGCACACGTGGTCGGTCAGATAGAGAGGTTGTACTCATTTCCCGCTCGTCTCTTAGGGAACCATGATGCTCATCGGAGGAAGAACGACAGGACGATTAACAAACCGATAAACGTTCCGGCGAGTGCGCCGATACGCTTTAGATCCTTGACCATTGAGCTGTAATCAGGGTCAAAGTCGTACCCTGCTTGAAGAGAGCTAAGCGGCTCCTTCACCCTGGTTGAAGCCGCTGCTTTCAGCGTATCCGGCGGTAAATTTGGCCGTCGATCTCTTTTTTTACGACGTCTTTTACCCATCAAGCCCCTCCATACAAAACACAGGGCCAGTAGCGGCTCTCCCCAAGCACTTCGTACAGCTATCGAACACAGAATATAAATCAACCATAGCTCTATCCGCTAACCAATTCTCCAAATACCACAATCCGCTGATTGTCTACCATGTAAGGATAACATGAGATGAGGGTGATCGTGGGTTTAGCCGTTGGTTCCATCACATCCACCTCAGTCGGTTCCACGATCCGCACTCCAGTGACCCGATAGAGGTATTGCCTTGTGGCGGTGTGCACGTAAATTTCATCGCCTGGGGTAAGTTTATCGAGATCACGGAACAACTCACCGAAGATATCGTTATGGGCTGAGAGGATGAGATTTCCGACCTGGCCAGGATCAGCGCTGCCAATGTATTGGCCCACCCCTCGTTTAAGTTGCTCCCATCCGTCTCCCTGGACTACCGGGGCTGAGGCGTTCCACAAGACGGGGATAAAGATATCGCGCGCTTGCTCAGGCCCGGGAGAAGGGATAGCCACAGCTGGCATAGATTGGACCAATGGACGCAGGTTTTCAGGGATTTCCGCTTCGTTAGGTCTGGCGCCACCGGGTGAAGTTGGCGGGGTGTGACCAGATGGTAAAACCACAGCAGTGATTAACGGGGTTGGCGTTGGCGTCATACCTCCAATCACAGCCGCCACCTCCTGATTGAGCTGTTGCAGGGCTTCAACGCCGTTAAACAGGATAAAGGCCAGCCCGATTACAGCTCCAATCTCAACCAATAGAAGTAGGCGGTTAAACACTGATCTCAGGACACCACGTTGCTTGGTGGGAGATTCATCTGGAGAGGCATCTTCTTGGGTATCTGATACTGCGAGAAAATCGTTGACTTGCGAGATTGGAATGGATTCCTGGCGCAGCCGCAGGGCGCGACCACTACGTTTAAACTGACGAAGGCGCGCGTCGCGCGCTTCAAGCTTCTTGCGAGCTAGAAGCGCCTCAAGCTCCTCTATTGCCAGTTCCTCAGCCGGTCTCCGGTCTCTTGCCATCACACCTCAAGGGTAAAAAAACAACTCATAACATAGATGCAGGATTAGTGCCATGACCCGGCGGGATTATACACGAAAGCCGCTTAAGGGACCGCTAGACTGTCGGGAGAAAAGAACATGTCAGGTTTTATGTAACGCTGAATACACACAGCCCACTCCAATACCGGAACGGGCTGTGATAGAGTCGTATTTCCAATCGACCACACAATTACTATTGTTTCGCTCGTGCCCTCCGCATATGCCAGATGCCGGTAGCGATACTCTATTAGCAAATTCAACCCAATAAATCGCCGACAGCACCGTTCTCCAACATTCGCAGGCGCACCACCAGCCTTTCCGCCAACTCTCTAGCCGTATTCAGTCGCTTAAGGTGGCCTTCGGTACCTGCCCCTAGACTGTCCCGAATGCCAATTAGCTGGGGGATAAGTACATTATCAATATATCTAAGTGAGGCACCGACATCAGAAAAATCCTTCTCGTGGGAATACTCCAGCATGGATAGGAAACCCGCCATATCTTCTGTCGTATCTTTCAGGGCAGTTTCAAGATCTGTAGCTGATTTAAGCATCTCAGCTAACCTCTCAGCGATATCCACAGTCTCTTGGAATGTAATCATGCCAGTTCCACTCCTGAAAAACAACGCACTCAATCCAAGTATACCCCGGATGAAACGCTTACCGGTAACCTATCCAGCACAATGGTCCTTCCCTTAATAGCGGGGAGAGATGCGCTGCACGGGGGTTACCGAGGATAGCCAACAGGAATCAGGTAGAGCGGCTCGTGGTCAGCGGGCAGGCCAAGTACGGTTTGAACACGATTGTCATCGAAAGCGCCGATCGGGACCGCACCCAGGTTTAGCGATACGGCTTGAAGGAGTATATTTTGGGCAGCGTGTCCTGCTTCCATATGGACATAGCGCGGCGAGCGAGCTTTTCCATACTTGACCTCGGTGCGTGCGTATATCGCGGTAATGACGATTGTCAGAGGCGCCTGAAGGATAGCCTCCTGGTTTAGCGCCGCCTGGTAAAGATCTTGACGCAAGTCGCCCTCAATTAATGTGTTCAGCGCATGGGCTTGGACATCGTAGTGGAAGACACCCTTCTGTGTGAGAACATACAACTCAAGAGGATAAAGAGCACCCGCTGAAGGGGCGGTCCGAAACCCGCGCGGGTCTGTGATACCCTGTGCAGACCAAAGCAGTTGCGAAATCTCACTGGAGCTCAACGGATCAGATGAGAATTCTCGCACTGATCTGCGTCGCAAGAGGGATTCCTCAAGTGAAATCAGCCCTTCGGTGTGCGGTCGGGGGAGTGATGTAACCATGGCAATACTAACCTCAGTTGGTGTGCGCTTAGGGGAAATCGCAATCCCACATGCAGTCGAACCCATCACAGCCCCCACGAGCAGGAATACAAACATGGATCTCTGGATGGGCCATTGTAACCAAAGCCTGCTCCACATTCTAGAACACCTACCTCACGAAATAGCAACTTCTGGTTTACTATTAGATTTCCTTACCGGTCACAGACGTATCCAAATTTCGCGCTTAGCTAACGACTTTTCCAACAGGAGACGCCTAACGCTCATCTTGTCTGTCAATTACCGATCTGTAAGATAGAAAAATGATTGAGATTTATTCGTCCTGAGGACTCGAAATCTCTGAAGGTTGTTGATGAACCTCCGGCTTTAATTCTGCGATATATGGCAATGTACGGAAGGAGTCGGCGAAATCCAATCCATAGCCAACAACCCAGAAGTCGGGTATCTCAAAGCCCAGATAGTGGATCGGCACATCAAGGCTATCGCGCTCCTTTTTCAGAAGCACACATGTACGCAGAGAAGCCGGCTTACGCCCTTTCAGTATCCGGTATAGGTAACTGAGCGTATGCCCAGTGTCGACGATATCTTCGACGATTAATACGTGCCGACCTTCGATGGGCTCACGCAGATCCATCATGATGCGCACTGCCCCAGAGTAGGTGGCTGTCTTCCCATAACTTGAGAGAGCCATAAAGTCCACTACATGCGGCACAGTCAATTTGCGCGTCAAATCGGCCAGAAAGATGAAAGCGCCTTTGAGGATGCCGATCAAGTAGAGTCCATCTTCTCCAGCGTAATCACGTGCAAGTTGGTCTGCGATCTCATTGACCCGAACTTTGATGGCGTCAGCAGGGATCAAAACCCGCGCCAGTGCGGGATGTAGTTCATCCACAAGAGATTCTCCTTACCAGATCTTAGAGGGAAACCATGGCTGACGGTTACAACAAACAGATTATCAAGCAGGGAACTTTCTCCCATGCATATTGTAGGCGCAATAGCTTGTGAACTCAACCCCGTTGCTGGTCAGCGCCACAACCATTATGAACGCTGGAGAAGACTGCGAATTGCCTGTACTTCTGACAGGATAGTCGTAAGCTCATCGCTCCCAATCATGGCGCTTTCCTCTCCTGTTTGTGTGGGCGCCATAGCGCTGCGGAAACGATGAAGCGCTGACACCCTATCTCTCCAAGCGTCTCAGGGCAGATTCAATGCTTTCAATAACATCTTGGTCCTGCTCTGTCGTCAGAAGTGCTTTTAATGGTTCTATAGCCCTCGGATCGCCGATCTCACCAAGAGCTTCGACTGCAGCTTTTCGCACATACTCATCTGAATCACTCAGAACATCTATTAAGGGTTGCACTGCCCGAGCATCACCGAGATCCCCCAAAGCAAAACAGGTCACCTGTCTAATATTATTATTTTCATCCTCAAGAAGGCTGATGAGGGGTTCTAGCGCCCGGGGGTCATTCAGGTCATCCACAGCCCGTACAACAGAACGGCGGATATCTTCATCTGGATGGCTCAGCGCCTCAATCAGAGCTTCTACCGCCTCCAATTGGATCAGGGAATCAAGAGCTTCTCGCCGTACTCCAGCATGATCATCGTAAAGGGCACCCCTGAGCAGATCAACAGCTTGCTGATCCCCTAGCTTACCTAAAGCATAGGCTGCTGCCCGGCGGATTTCTGGTGTGTCTTCCTGTAGAGAGCTTACTAAAAAGGAAAAAATGTCTTCCCCCATCAATCCCAAAGACTCAATTGCGTAATTCTGCGTTGATGGATCGGTGCTGGCCAAGGCTCTTACCAGGGATATCCGCTCAGCGAAAATGTTCTTATCGGCAATAGATATACCCGCCTCACTTACTAATATGATCGCCCTGATCACATCCTCATCAGAAGCGGCCGGCTTGCCGCCAAGAGGAAATAATGTGCTTGAACGAACGTACCGACTATCCAGTTCAGGTCTGGAGACATCGTCGGTCACGATCCACACGGCGACCTGTTCCACAACCGAAGTGTGTGTCTCTTGCTCAATAGTTACCAAGAGATACTTTAGCTCTTCCTGTTCGGGCGAGGCGATAATATCAAAAGCGGATGATTCATTGGGGACAGATCGATGTAAATTGGCGCACGCGGCCTTCACTGTTACCTTCGCCGTCTCTTCCTGTGTAAGGTACAAAGTGGTTGTTTGTAAGGAAACCATATCCTGGGCATACCCTTGATTTATGAAAAATGTGCCGATAGGAATGGTAATTTCCATGCTCAAGGGTTCTAGTCTCTCCGCAATGACGCGTACTGCCGATAATCCGGCACCCTCCGTCTGGACCACGATCTTCTCCTGATTGAGCGCCTCGGTGATCGTGAGAACCTCAGCTGGAGTTGGCGTTGGGAGCAATGGCGTAGGCGTCTTGACCGGTGTATTGGTAGCGTGACTTGCTATGGATGAAGATGGTTCCGGGCCATTTAACCTTGAAAAGATACCCGGTATGACACAGCAAAACATCACCAGAAACACTATTAGACAACCGATTAAGATGCGCTTTCTTCGAGCAGACATGATGCCCCTGCTTTCTAATAAATATCATCCGAAAGAGCCAAACGGTTGTTATTCACCCAACTCCACTATGTGCTTGGACACCATACTGCTACATGCGGAATTAGTCAAACTCTTAGCTGCAAATCCATTTTCTTTGTCGTAATTAAGACCTTATAACAGTCTATAACCATGTACGATTGAGGTTGGATGGACGCGTGTGTAATCCTGTGGAATTGTAAACCGACCTTCTGCGAAATCCAGCTTACATCTATCTATGAGTTGATATCGATATTGGATTCTAAACCCCAGCTGCTGATTGGTTAAAGACGCATTGGGAAACTATGCAACCCGTCGTTATTAATATAAGCATTAATGGAAAAGTGAGGAAAACTGCAACGAGAAGCCTCAGGAACTATGTGGAGTTATGGAAAAACTCCCTTTTAAAAACCCGTCGTCACTTTTTCCTGAGATTCCACAATCCTTTGAAAAGATTCCACCTAGGTACTTCTTCCATATACTCTCTATACTCATCTCCCCACTTTTTCAAATCAAGCTCCCGTTCTTCTATCAAACTAGCATAATAGGAGAAGGCAACCATCGCAACAATTCCAAACACACTCAGAACTGTGAAGGGGACATGTTGGCTGAGGCTTATCGGAAGCGTGACAAAGAAGACGGACCAAGCAACATTGCTAGGATGTCTTACTATTTTATAGGGACCCTCCTTAATGAGAATCACGGTATGATCCTCGGTTCGACATCCTCCCTTCTTGACATTGAAGTACATGCCCGAAGCTGTAAGAGGAATCGCAGCTATGAAAAGTATGATGGATAGGTATATTACAGTTGATGGGAAATGCACCCTGGGTAATTCTGCAAATATGCTTAATATCTCCAAGCTTGTAAGCTTGGCAAAGCCGGGAAGAAAACACGGAATCAGCCATAAGAGATAGACCCAAGCTCCAACTTTCAGGACGGCTTTCTCAGTAAGGTCCCTTTCTTTGAGAATCTCTACCGTATCCTTGGGACTGATCTCACCTATTTCTAGTTTTTCGACCAATTCCTTCACAGACCCGTCATCCATCATAAATATCCCTCCCATATGACTCGAATTCTAGCTTCGACATTTTTATAATGATGCTTAGCTCCGTTAGCAAAACATCGAGCTGACCCCCACGCAAGATGTAGATTTCCGCGTGTTTATGGATATCATAAAGGTTAATTTGCTTGTATTCAACGAATGCCCGATTCTGATGTAAAGCCCAGATGCAGATTTAATGACGATTTCCAATCCTGATTAGTTCTGGCTCGCTGTTTTGCCATTGCTGAAGACATTTTTCGCCTGGATTCTTGGAGAGACGGTCCGGCTACGAGTGACCTCAACCACGATAGCGTTCCTGACATCGTCTTTGGCACAGTCGGATGGTCGGCAAATGCCGAGGTTGTTCGATCATAATGTGGACCTTGAAGCTTACAATACTCCACTTTTGCGTCTGAACGGCAAGGGCCAGCAGGAACGGCTTGTTCATCTCTCAGTCACTGCCGTCATGTTTTTAGCTACATGAGCCTGATGTTAGGCAACGTATCTTATAGAGCCCGGTGCTGGCGGTAATATACAGGGTGCTATGATCCTTATCCCCCCATGCTAGATTGGACGTCTTTTCTGGAATCTTTATACGACCGAGGATGTCACCATCTGGGTTACAGATCCAGATTCCCCCTGGTCCTGTCGAAAAGATATTCCCATTTACGTCTAATTTCATACCGTCCGGTTTACCTTCCTCTTCACCTTTCAGTTCAACGAGAACGTCTCCACCTGAGAGCGTCCAGTCGTCTCTGACCTTAAACGTACGGATATGACGGTGTATGGTATCAGCGATATAAAGGATGGTCTCATCGCGACTAAGCGCCAGTCCGTTGGGCGCCTCAAAGTCATCCACAAGCAACGTCGGTTCGTTTGCGCCAGGAGCGACGCGATACACTCCTTGGAAGGAGAGCTCCTGCTCCCCAGGTCCGCCTAATCCATCCCGCAATCCATAAAGAGGATCGGTGAAGAGAATTGACCCGTCCTTGGCTACAATGACATCGTTCGGAGAATTCAATCGCTTTCCCTGATACCGATCAACAACGACACCAATAGTATCTCCCGCGCTTCTACTGATCTGACGAGTGCGGTGTTCACAGGCGATTAACCTACCATCATGGTCAAATGCCAAGCCGTTGGCGAAATTGCTGGGTTTCCGAAATACTTCGACGCCTTGCGAATCGCTGAAACGATAAATCGTGTCGGCAGGAATATCCGAGAAAAACAACGATTGGCTTGATGAGTCCCAGAGAGGACCTTCAGTAAAAACGAACCCGTCAGCCAGCCGGATGAGGCTGGCGGTCGGTTTGATCAACGCCTCCATATCTGATACGAAGATCTGAATACTCATATCTACTTATGCTCCTTGATCCCCTGCCCTATTTAGCTACGTTTCCCGGATTCACATCTCCCCTAATCCTCGAGTCATCATATACATTTCACACTCATCGAGGACCTAGACTAAACGACAAAGAAGCCGTACGTGGATGCCCCAACCCGACTCTTTCCTGTTTAGCCCGTACTTATCCTCTAAAGAAGCCTCATCTCTTTGAAAGCATCCCGTATCTTCTTTTTAGTCCTCTCGTCTAATGGCGAGTAGGGTCTCCTCGGGAAGCCGGCATTAACCCCACGCCATTTCAGCACTTCGTAACACACGACTAGAGTAGCAGCATATTTCAGGATTGAGCGAGCTTGAATAACTCGCAATTGGATTTCACCCGCCCTGCTGCCGACATCAGAATTCAAAGCCTCCCACAACTCACCCATAAGTTCAGGCCAGACATTCGCCAGTCCCGAAATAATACCCTTTGCGCCCGCATTTACTGCAGCCGCACCAATAGCCTCCGTGCCGGCGATATGCACAAAACCTGGATTGTCGACGATGTTCAAGAAGTTATAGAACGTGATCAGGTCGAACGAGCTATCCTTCAAGCCGTACAAACCCTCATCCGCCAGCTGCTTGATAAGAGCAGGAGACAAGGGATTGTTCGAGAGACCAGGATTGTTGTAGGCGAACACAGGTATCTTCACGGTTTTGATGATCTCGCGGAAGTGGTCGAGGAGTTCATCCTGTGAATAACGGTAATAATATGGTGGAATCGCGCCTACAGCATCTGCGCCGATTGATTCCGCATGCTTGGCCAGGTCGATAGTCTGGGCAGTAGAAATCGCCCCCACATGAACGATGACCGGCACTCGCCCCGCCACCTCGTCAACAATAACCTCTGCAACCCGCTTCCTTTCCTCAACCGTCATCAAGGGACCAGAACCATAGGTCCCGACTGGGTAGAACCCATTGACCTTTGGCGTTAGAAAACGGATGATTTCACGTTGCGCCTGCTCATTGAAATTACCCTTCTCGTTAAACGCGGTAATTACTGGAGGGATCACTCCACGGATGGTTACGGTCATTTGTCTACTCTCCTTGGCTGGTAATATCTTACACTCGCTATTTGTAGCAGCACATTGGGCGGTTACCGATCCCGGTCAAACCATGCAGCCGATACGATCGTATTCGATAAGGTCTGCAGCAGCTATCCACTCACCTAACTTTGCTTGTGCTTCAGAAGCCGGCGTTTCAGGGAAGGCGCCTCGATCGCAATTTCTTGGCTAAATCTCTCCCAACTGATCCTTGAAGGCGAGCCGATGAATTCTCTGTCTCCACACTTGACGGACAATCCATCCCCAATAGACTCGATTTCCTTGCAGAGATCGGAAACCCGCCAAGTCTCATAAGGTAAGTGATAGACTGAAAATCTCGGGCACTCCGCTGTCAATAACCCTGCGATAGCTTCTGCAACGTCATGGCTATGTGCAAGGGGAAGGACTTGATCTGGAGTAAAAGGAATATGTATCTCTCCTGCCTTGTTCAGAAGATTAAACATATCCATCCGGTAGCTTGAGGTAGAACTTGGTACTCCAGGTCCGACAACTATTGGCAACCTGGCTGCAATGAACGTGAACCCATGCTTGTCCGCCATCACCATCCCCAGGTGCTCGACGAACCTCTTCGTCTCCCCATAAAAATCAATCGGCTGCATCGGCGATGATTCGGTGATGGGTCCCACAGACTCAGTCTGATCCCCTAAAACGCTAAAAGAACTTCCATATATGAAATGGTCAACACCTGTATCACGACAGAGCTCAAGAAGGTTGAGCGAGCCAAGCACATTCACTCGTGTAGCTTTTTCCGGGTCTTGTCTACTGGCGCTAACTAACATCGCAGCCAGGTGCACAACTTTTCTAATAGGATAGGCATCGAAGATTCGCTCAAGATCTGCCTTATCGGTGATATCCCCCGAGAGACTCGTGTACCCCTCGATCTTTTCCGGCTCAAGGCTGATGCTGACCACATCCATTCCTAGCCGAACAAGCCGTCGACAAACTGGACGTCCAACCAGACCGCTTCCGCCGGTCACCAGCACCACAGGTTCTTTAGATCCCAATGCACCATCCTCCAATACACCAGGGTCCCCTAATAACAATCCTTACGTCAACAACATTATGGGATATCGGTTTAACGTTTTGGTGTTTGACCTTGGATTAATACCTCAACTTGACGTACATTTTTATCATGAATAGATTTTTAATAACTAAACCATTATATAATGAGTGACCATTACAGTCTAATTTAGTATCGTTACTGCATGCATGAAGTTGTACTGTCATCGGCGCGAATTTTATTCCTTGACCCTACCTTACTTTCAGACTATACGTGGGTATGTGGTGGTCGAGCCGCACATCCCTGGCGGTCAACCTACCCACTGAATAAGCTTGGGAAGTCGCTTAGATATGTTCAGGACGCTTGAAATCTTGAATTCCAGGAATCAGAATCTGTCCTGATTTCTAGAATTTTAACCCTCATCCGCGATAAGTTGGAGGAGGGTTTTTGGAACTTGGAGGATTGATGAACAGGCTTGATAGAAGGATTGAAGATGTATTGAAGCGTAATGAGAGATTCCTGTGCTGTCTCCTTCCGTTGGGTGATCCTGACTTAAAAACCTCGCGTGAACTGGTGGAGTTGTACTTAGAATCTGGCGTCGATGTCGTTGAGTTAGTCATGCCTAGCCAGGACCCTTATCTTGATAGTCGGCAGCTTTCCCAATCGGCTATGCGTGCCATAAGGGCTGAATCCGACTACTCAGAATATTTCAAAGCCATTAAGCAGATTCGCCAGGATTATCCAAACGAGCCTTTCGAGGTCATGACATACTCGGATGTTGTAGAGGGTTACGGTATCGCTAGATTCGTGGAAGGTTTGGGGGTTGCCGAAATGGACGCTCACTTGTTGGCAGATGCAACAGTCATCGCGCCGAATCTCATCGACGAAATGGACCCTTTACTCGAAGCCGCATCGATCTACCGGATCCGATTTATGCCCCATCCTTTCCGGGAGGACTTATTGCCTGACATCGCAGAGAATGGGCGGGGTTTCATGATCCTACAATCAATAACTGATGAGACAGGAAAACGACCATCGGTTATGGGGGGGAATCGTGAACTGATAGATCGCATTCGGGATACCGGCACTCGTGCGTCCATTATGTTGGGTTATGGTATCAGTAACTCGATCCGGGCGAGGGAAGCCGTTAACCATGGAATCGATGGCATCATTGTAGGCTCAGCTTTATTGGCGAAGATCGCTTCGGAAGATTACGACGGTTTAGCAGAAATAATCAAAGAGATCAAAGGTGCAATGATCCTGTAGATCAATCACAACATGCATCCTCAAAATAAACATTTCTGCAAGAACTTGATCACCGAAAGGTCACAGTTTTGATCACTCGTCTCACGAAGTTCTCCGTCATTGAATTATTTAGCCTACGATTAATCCAGGTGAGCATCATCCAACAGCCATGTATCAAAGACCAATATTGAGCACACTGGAAACACTACCCTCGAGGAGTGGAGAGGGGCATATGCGGGGTCTTCTTCTCGTGGTTGACCTTTTTCAGTGGAGTAAAAATAGATGGAAGTATAAACTGATATGATACAGTTCATGCATTTAATCGATCGAGAGCGAGCTTATTTGGCTCTCTTGTACTCATTCTATTAATGGAGGCCAGGATTATGAAACCGGGAGATGTCCACAGGCACTTCGAAATGAGTTGGCCGGAGTTTGAGGCCTTTACCAAGGAAACAAATTTTGCGATCCTACCAGTTGGTGCAATTGAACAACATGGCCCTCATTTACCTATGGGAACCGATGTGATCATCGGCGAATATCTTACCGAAAGGTTGGCACAAGCAACCGGTGCGCTTTTACTGCAAAGCCTAGCCTATACGCCCTCTTTCTCTTTACGCCTTTACCCAGGCACTGTGCGGGTATCCGACGAAACATTCTCGAATGAATTGGTAGAAATCGCCGAGTCTTTACATCAACACGGGATTGTAACCATCTATGTGTTCGTCTCCCACTTGGGGGCTGTTTCAGCCTGCAAAACGGCAGAACGGAAGCTATTGCTTACATCCGAGGTGCGAATCGTCAACCTGATCATACCCGGCTACAATGAAGCGTTGGATAAATACTGCCAATCAAAGCGATGGCATTCCACCTTCGCTCACGCCGAGGAGTTCGAAACCTCAGCAGTATTAGCGATTCGACCCGGTCTTGTCGATATGAGCAAGGCCGTTCGCGAGTACCCAGAACACGACCCCTTGTTCGGACCCACTTCAATCGCGTGGAATGAGTTCTGCAAGAGCGGTGTCATTGGTGATGCAACTGTGGCAACGGCTGAAACCGGTCGAGCCATCTTGGACCACATTTTCGAAAAGTCCTTGGAACTTATCCGCTTGCACCAAGAATCACTACAAGCATAAGAGCTGTATCCGAACACATAACAGCTTATTACCCCACGCGCAGAGAGAAATCTAAATCCCTCGCGAAGCATAAACATAGCAATCCAGCGGATAGCCGAAGGGTGGGATGGGTAGTGCCCGTCGAAGGTCTTCGAAGAGGGCAGAATGCCGTCTTTACGGAGTACGTCCAAAGGATGCGAATCCATGCCACACAGCCCAGGAAATATCTGACGGAAACCTTGAATAAGTACACACGGTTGACAATGTCATAATTTTCAAATAGACTTTGACAACAATTGAATATTACAAATGCTGTGAAGTGGAATAGTAAGCGACGATAAGGCGGCTCAGAGAGCGGGGGTAGGTGAGAGCCCCGTCCGTACTTCGGAGCTGAATGGACCACGGAGCTGCAGAGTGAAAAGACTGATCTTGTCGTGAGTGTTGTCCAACACTCAGGCGGACAGTTGAGTAGCTTGTGCCGGAGTCGCCACCGTTATCAAGGCAGAGGGCATCGCGACATTATTGCCGTGCCCGAGTAGAGTGAGGCTGGCTTATCCCTCCCCGTCGCATCACTGACGGGGTTTTGCTTTCAGGCAGATAGCCTAAATGGGGTGGCACCGCGGACGTTTGAGCGTCCGTCCCCTTCCGGGGACGGACGCTTTCATGTCTTTCACAACCTCCCCACATACACCATCGCTTCGGGGAGAGATGAGTAAGAAAGTGCAAATAACAGTGAGGTAAACAAGCTCTGGCGACCGATGACCTTTTGACAACCCCAACAGCTAGAGCGCGCCATAGGCACTACAGCCGTACAGGGAACAATACATTGCGACCAGGCATGATCCTTTACTGACGGAGTAATTAGCATGCATCTTATTAAAGTAAGAATTAACAGCGAAAACTACCCTACAAACCGTCTCTATCCTTTCAACATCCCAACTCTCAGAGAGACGGTAGAACTGACATTCAGAAAGCCTGTGGTCTTCTTCGTAGGTGAGAATGGAACGGGGAAGTCCACCCTGCTGGAAGCGATCACTAGAAGATGTGACATTCATATATGGGACAAACCCAGGCGACATGTCGCTCATAAGAATCCGTATGAGACCAGCTTAGCCGATTATATCTCCGTGACGTGGGCAAACGGGAGTGTGCCCGGTTCCCTTTTCAGAGCCGAGACATTTCGTGACTTTGCCGATTTTCTCGACGATGTTGCTATCTGCGATCCTGGTCGGCTGAAGTACCATGGCGGCCATATCCTCAATACATTGTCGCACGGCGAAGCAAACCTTACCTATTTTAGCGGTCGTTATCACATCGAAGGGCTCTATCTGCTCGATGAACCCGAGTCTGCCCTTTCGCCCTCAAGCCAAGTGAGATTCCTTAAATTATTGCAGCTATTAGAGGCAGCCGGTCATGCTCAGTTCATCATGGCCACCCATTCCCCCATCCTGCTGGCATATCCAGGAGCGCAAATCCTCAGCTTCGATTCTTCCTGTATTGAAGAAGTGGACTACGAAAACACCGCCCTATATAAACTTTACAAACAGTTTTTCACCGATCGAAGAGCTTTACTGGAAGCTTGAGGTTACTCGGGTTATCGAGGAAAGGAGGAATGGAATCAAAGAAGACAGTTCAGTATTGTGCTTATTTATCAAGCTAACCATTGAGGAGGAATAAGATGACACAGTACAAATATATTCTGGAAGAAAAAGACTTGCCAACGCATTGGTACAACGTAATCCCAGACATGAAGACGCCACCGCCTCCATACCGTCACCCAGCGACGCTGGATTTATTGGGACCAGACGACCTGGCGCCAATCTTCCCTCAGGCGCTGATCGAGCAAGAGGTGAGCCAGGAGCGGTTGATCGAAATCCCGGATGAGGTACAGGATATACTCAAGATGTGGCGACCCTCCCCCCTTTACCGCGCTTCCCGTTGGGAGAAAGTCCTGGACACTCCAGCTAAAATCTACTACAAGTGGGAGGGTGTCAGCCCGCCAGGCAGCCATAAGCCCAACACCGCAGTGGCACAATGCTACTACGCAAAGGAGGAAGGTTTGGAGGGCTTCGCCACTGAGACGGGGGCGGGGCAGTGGGGCAGCGCCCTGTGTTTCGCCACCCAAATCTTTGGCATGAAGTGCAAAGTCTTCATGGTCACGATAAGTTATCATCAGAAGCCCTACCGGCGCATCGCCATGGAAACCTGGGGGGGGACCGTTGTGCCCAGCCCCAGTTCGGAGACCAAGGCCGGTCGAGACATCCTGGCTGTAGACCCCGAAACCTCGGGCAGCCTGGGCATAGCCATCAGCGAGGCCATCGAGTACGCTGTCACCCACGATGGATGGAAGTACTCCCTGGGAAGCGTGGTGAACTTTGTGCTCCTGCACCAGACAGTCGTCGGGCTGGAAGCTATGAAGCAGATGGAGATGGCCGGTGATTATCCGGACATCTTAATCGGATGCGTCGGTGGCGGAAGCAACTTTGCCGGTCTCTTCCTGCCCTTTATAAAGGACAAGTTGGATGGCACCAAGCCGGCCTTGCGCGTCATCAACGTGGAGTCCACCGCCTGCCCCAGCCTGACTCGGGGTCTCTACGCTTATGACTGGGGTGACACGGCCAAAACGGGGCCGGTGGTGAAGATGCACACCGTGGGTCACGGTTTCATCCCTGCTCCCGTTCACGCGGGGGGACTGCGTTACCACGGCATGTCGCCCATTATTTGTCGTCTACTGGAGGATAGGTTCGTAGAAGCCCGAGCTTATCACCAGAATACAGTCTTCGAAGCAGCCCAGAGTTTCGCTCGCGCCGAAGGCTTTATTGTAGCCCCTGAGACTGCCCACGCTATCAAAGCGGTCTACGACGAAGCCATGGCTTGCAAAGAATCGGGTGAGTCGAAGGTCATTCTCTTCAATAACAGTGGTCATGGTCATTTCGATCTGGAGGCCTACGACTCATATCATCTGAAGAGACTCCCCGACTTCGAGCTCGAGGATACGAAGATACAGAAAGCCCTGGAAGAACTGCCCCAGATCCCTGAGTGATCTTAGCTAAATTGTACGGATACCCCAGGCTCACCTAGTAGATACCTGGGGTATCCTCACACCATTGGTGATTGCTCTAATTCTGGTCCAGCTCTTTACCTGTACGACAAGCGGTTGGATCACTCGATGACTATTGTGTACACTTTCTTAGTCAAACCAAACAAGCTAGGTCAGGCCTCCAATTTGGGAGGTGCAATATGGGCAGCGACTTGCCTCAAGATTTATTTCTGACCTGCAAAAAGGACATTCCTCAGTTGTTGGTTCCACCGGTGGTGCTTCTTCCTCTCTCTGAATTCGGTTGATAGCTCGAATAAGGAGAAATACTGCAAACGCAATGACCAAGAAGCTGATGACGGTATTAATGAATACACCGTAATTGATCGTCACTGCACCAGCTGATTGTGCGTCGGCTAATGAGCCATAGGGACCAGCTATTTCACCCTCTAGTAAAGTGAGAAATAGATTCGAGAAGTCTACTTTCCCAAACAGCAACCCGATTGGCGGCATAATGACATCATTCACAAGCGAAGTAACGATTGATCCAAATGCTGCGCCAATGATGATGCCGACAGCCATGTCAACCACATTCCCGCGCATCGCAAACTCTCTAAATTCTTTTAACATGCCATCCTCCTCCATAGAACGATAAGTCGCGTGAGCTAGTTATTCAATCATAAGATACCAGCTTGCTTAACGCGAGGAACTCAAGCACTTTTAAGAGTCTTCCTCCCACCGATCATATTTTTGCCGACTTTTCACACAACCTGTTGAGATGTTAGATGGCGCCCCTATCGAATCATGATCTCATAAAAGCCCCGATCAGGCCGACAATGAAGTATATAGCGCCAACGGCTAGGGCAGCACCGGAACACAGGATATAGAATCCACCGGGCTCTACCATAAGATAGGTGCAAACAGTCACTAGGTAAACGAAAACTAGAAACGCGCATCCTCTCCACATCATCTTCCTGTACTTCTCACCTAGGAGAGCTCGCTCATGGTGCTTAGCTTTGAGGTTAAGAGTCTGCTCGATTAGATCACTAACAAATTCGGGCGGTAGACCTCTGTCGACAAGGCTTCGTCTTACCTCAAATTATGACTTACCGGAATCTATCTCGGTCATGATGTAATGAACCAGTTCCTCGATCTCTTCTGGGGCTCATGTTCTGGCATTTTGGCCTACCTTAATCATTTAATAGCGATAGCTTGCCATCGCGCGCCTGCGAGGATCTGGTACAGAAAGGGAAGCGCTTGCTATAGAATTGCGCAACCTTGTAGCTAGAAATAGTTCCATATCCATGCGCCATCTAACGACCAGGACTTCAGCCGCCTTGCGGCTTGCGCAGTATGACCATACTGTACCCGAAACGCTCAATAGCGAAAACCACTTCAAAAAGCGGCTCGACAGCAAGGTCGGCTGTCAAAGACCGCCGTTCGCACCGGATGGTCTTACCGGTGTTCGTCCCGCTTGATCGTTCATCCAGCTTGATCGTTCATCCCGCGAGCAGAGCGAGACGGGACTGGACGGGATCCCGCGTTCCGCTTTGCGTCCCTAGCGAAGCACCGCGAAGCGCCGTTCGTCCAGCTTGACTGGATCCCGTAGCCGAAGGCGGAGCGGATCCCCGTAGGGGGCGAAGCGAATCGGAGTGGGGTTGCGGGGCAACGACTTGTTAGGCCGCAATGAGTCGCCTGCACAATGAAGCCGATAGCACGCCTATATTGTCGGGCACTTCGTCTTTTAGTCAGCGACTCACTGACTTATCAGTGGATAAAAGCACCATAGCGCTATTCGAAAACTTTTCCCCTTCACTGAGTTGACAATTGTGTTGTTCTGGGGTTTAATTAGTTTGTCTAACTAAATTGATACTCAAGGGGAGAATGTAATGACTACTGACGAGGCGCTGCCGACCTCAGATCGATTACTGAGCCTGTTCGAGCGCTTGCGCAAACTGGCTTTTGGTCAACATCCTTTGCAAGACAGCAGAGTGACCATGCCTCAACTTACCTTGCTCGACTGGGTCGCTGAGTCGCCAGGCTCCGGCATTCAAGACATCGCGGACGGCCTGGGCCTGACGGCTCCCACCGTCAGCGTGGGCGTGCGCCGGTTGGAAGCGGCGGGGCTACTGGAGCGCCGTCCCGACCCCAAGGATGGGCGCGCCATCCAGACCTTTTTGACCGCCCAGGGTCAGACCTTGCACGAGCGGGCGCGCGCCTTCCGCCGAGAAAAGATGCAACGCTTGCTGACGGGTCTGACATCGGAGGAAGGCGCTATGTTGTTGGCCCTGCTAGAAAAGACCATCAACGCCGCCGAAGAGGCGGCCGGCGAGTAGACGGCGATTTGTGATACTACTGAAATCGGGAGGATAGAGATGAAAATCTTCACAGCATTGAACACACCATAAATTTCCAACCCCCACGGCGTCAGCGCGCGTGAATTGCACGCCATAGAACACGCTCAAGTGGTGATGGTCACGCTTCGACCGGGGGATACGCTCAAATTGCACGTCACACTGGTGGACGTGTTCTTCTACGTGCTCGAAGGGCACGGCGTCGTCGAGATTGGGGGCGAGCGCGAGGAGGTATTCTCCAATATGCTCGTTGACAGCCCGGCCCGCATACCGCACCGCCTACTCAACGAGAGCGACGCGGTGTTCCGCTTTCTGGTGGTCAAGACACCGCGCCTGACCGAGACCACGAGAATTCTATAGGTGACGCTCCAGGAAGCGCACCCAAAATCGAAGGAGATA